>JAISQR010000023.1 GCA_031274035.1 Treponema sp.
CGGCTGAAACTCCTTGCCTGGTCGAATGAGTACTTTGAAAAGCTGCTTTTCCGTTCAGACCTGTCTTGGATTACCGGGCAAATCAGCGCTATGGCTTAATTTTAATGCGCTCGCCCTGATAGGGAATCATCTCTAATATCGAAATAGCAGAGCAATATCGAAGGCATAAACCGGCTGAACTCCAGGGTCTAGTCCCAATTCTTTACCGTGGATAGCGCAATCAAAACGGGTAATGCCAAAATCAATACCAAATCCGGCGGCAGGCAGGGCATCGGTAATACCCGCACGCAGACTAAGGACATTCAGGGCAAGCAATTCAACGCCAAGACCGATATTAAGGATAGGGTTACGTGGAATAGGGGCAAACAGATCAAGCATATCCCGATAATCGGCCAAAATTATAAGATTGGAAATGTAACGATCCAAAAACTCTGAGCGGATACGGTACTTAATACCCGCATTAAGGCAGCGATAGACCGTTGCGTAGTTTCCTGATGACGAAGGGTATTTTTTATCAATAAAATCATTCAGAGAATCGTAAACTGTTACCAAGGTAGGAGAATATACATCATAACAGACAAGAGCAAATGTTAAGTTATCGGCAAATGTATAACGCAGACCTAAATCCACGCCTAAACCAAGATAGGTTTTGAATTCATTGTTCATAGGATCGTCAAACATGGACATGGCATCAAAAACTGATGTTTTAAACTCTAGGGAACCGCGGTAAAAGCCTTTTCCCAGGAATCCGGCGTCCAGAATATGGTTCTTTTTATCAATAAACCTAAAAGAATAGCCCCCGACAAGGAGTATATCTTCCAGCAGCAGAGGCCGGACGGTAGTACCGGTCATGGACGCCTTGGCCTTGGTCCGGTTAAAGATACCCAGACCCAGACCGCGGCCTACCCATCCCAGAGAGACCGGTCCCGCCATATCAAAACCTGCCGTAAATCCCGCCGCACCGGTAATGCCGGATATATCCAGGTTATTACCTGAATCCAGCGCGTTTCTCGCAAGGTCAATTATCTCAAAGATAGGGCCGTATACACTCAGACTCAGCTCTCCGGCGCTGAACTGGTCTTCAATACCTACAAAAGAAGCAGGATTGGTAAAAATAGTATAAAAATCATCCCCAAGGCCGGTGTGGATGCCCCCCAGCGCCGCAGAGCGGGCATTGGGGATAAACACAGGCTCTATTACCTCGCCAAAAAGGACTATTGACTTAGGCAGAAGGCAGAGCAAAAAAAAGACGCTGAACCGGAAAAAACACATTCATCACTCCTTGCAACTCAGGTACGGCGCTTATCAAGTCAGATTCAACCCTTCAAGCACATCCTTGAGCATACCGCTGCCTTCATTATTATCAACTTTTAGCTTTGCCGCTTCCGCCAACTTTACGGCCAGCTTTGCAGAATCTGAAAGCGTTGAAGACTGGGGATCAAAATTATTGAGAAAGTCATCTTTATCCGACTGGCCTTTGGCCTCTGCCGCAAGAAGCACTGCGGCAGCCATAGCAAGGCTGTCGGCATCGGCAGTATCAGCAAACGCATCAATAGCAGCCTGATCGGATGGATCGGGGAGGATGGCGGCCAGGGTATCGGCGGCAGCCGTCAAATTCTTCATATCGTTAAGCGAATCAAGCACCATCTGCTTGGTTTTTTGAGGATCGTCCATTAATTCTGAAATATCCCCCGCCTTGTTGAGCAACGCAGGCCCCAAGCTGGACGCGTTGACCGCGGCCTCAAGCGCGGCAACTTGCAGTTTGATCTTTTCGCCGGCAGAAGCGCCGGCTATTGCATCGTTAATGCCCTTGAGCAAGGCTAGGGACATATCGGGGTTGTTTTCAGCGCTGCCTATAAGGTCTTGGACATTACCGGCGGTAACCGGAGGGATCAGGGTTGCAGGATCACGGGCGGCCCAGAGTGCGAGGGATGTGGAAAAAAACTGGGTGCACGAGACAAGCAGACAGAGCCAAGTTCCCATACCCCAGACAGCAATTGCAGGTAAGTACCTCTTCATATTCACCTCCGGTTATAGTTAAGTATATCACTATTTACAAATTTTTCAAATATTGAGCAGGATAAACACATAGAAATACAATACCGGTAGTGTGAACAACGCATCCTATAATTTTGTCCAAGAGTTTACCCGGCCAAAACACGGGCTTTTGGCCCCAATTCCTGCTTCTGGCGGAGACCTTAGGTCTAACAGGCGCCTTTTTAATTGAACTTTTCCCGCATAAGCGCGAAAAAATCAGCGGCTTTTTCCTCTTCCGTCTGGCCTGAATCCTCTTCAGGCTGCCCGATAAGATGACCGGGTATCTCATCAAGGAAGGGGGACGGCTGGCATTCCACGATGTTCTGGAGGCGGCGGCGTTTCCGGCAACTTGATATGTAGAGTTTGTCGCGGGCGCGAGTGATAGCCACATAGAAAAGGCGTCGTTCTTCCTCTATCGTACCTTCGCCTTCCTCTATGCTCCGTTCATGGGGGATTATCCCTTCCTCGGCTCCGGCAATAAAAACCACAGGGAACTCCAGCCCCTTGGATGCGTGAATGGTCATAAGGTTGACCTTGCCTTTCTCCGCCTCGTCCTCACCATCGTCCCGTGTGATAAGGCTTATACGGTTAAGATAGGGGTATATCCCCGGATCGAGGTTGTCAGGATCGCTTTCCCATCTTGCTATGGACTGGATAAGATATTCGATATTGGTAAATTTCCAGCGGGCTATTTTTTCATTTTTACTGTACTCGCTGGCGAGGTAGCTCCAATAATCGATATTATTCACAAGGGATCGCACCTGTTCCGAAAGCAGCCAGCCTTTCCGTCCTTGATTGCCGATCATCTCGGAACGGAAAAATTCAATAAGGTTCACAAATTCATCAATTTCAACCTTAACCTTACCGGGGGAAAGGCTGTCCTGGCCGAACATGCCAAGCTGGCCGTCCCTGGTATCGGCAAAGCGGAAGTGCATCAGGGCATCCCAGAGGCAGCTATGGTTTCTGCGGGCCAACTCCCCTATGCCGCCTACAGCCCCCTTGCCTATCCCCCTTCTCGGTGTATTGATAATGCGCAGGAGGTTCACATCATCGCTGGAATTGGCAATAACCCTCAAGTAGGAGAGAATATCCTTTATCTCCTTACGTTGAAAAAAACTCGTTCCCCCTGAAACCTTATAGGGAATGTTCTGCGCAAGGAAGGCTTCTTCAATAATACGGATCATGGAATTGGTCCGTACAAGGACGCCGAATTCATCGTAGCGGAGATTATCCCGCAGACGCAGATCGTTGATTCGACCGGCAATGAAATCGGCCTCTTCGCTTTCGTTTTGGGGATAGACCAGTTCTATAGGCTTTCCTTCCTTCTTGCCCGACCACAGCCGCTTTGTTTTACGGTTGGTATTGTTGGAGATAACTCCATTGGCTGCTTCCAGTATGGTCGTGGTAGAACGATAGTTCTGTTCCAGCTTGATCTCCTTAACGCCGGGAAAATCAGCCTCGAATTTGACAATGTTCTCGTAGTTGGCCCCCCGCCAGGAGTAGATAGACTGATCATCGTCCCCCACGACACAGATATTCCGTGCGGCAAGGATCCGCATAAGCCGGTATTGAATAAGGCTTGTGTCCTGGAACTCGTCCACCATAATGTAACGGTATTTGGAGCGGTACTTTTCCAGCACATTGGGAAAATCTTCAAAGATAGTTATTGGTAGGGTAAGGAGATCGTCAAAATCCAGGGCATTGTATACCTTGAGGCCCTGCTGGTACTCCCTGTAGACCGGCTCCCAGGAACTGTCCGCAGTGCCGGCCGTACCGGCAAGGGCTTCCGGCGCATCGCTCCACCGGTAGCGGCCTATCTTAACATTGGAAAATATCTGGCCCAGGCTGTAGAGGTCTACGCCTTCTACCGACAAGCGGCATTCCCTCAGAGAATCTTTGATAAGCTGCAATCTATCGGTTTCGTCATAAATAGAAAAATTCTTCCGGTAGCCGTCCAGATATTCAATCTCTTCGCGGAGTATCTTTAGTCCAAAGGCATGAAAGGTGGAGACAGTAAGGTTATTGAGCTTCCTGCCGGTCAGTTCCCTAACCCGCTTCTCCATCTCACGCGCTGCCTTGTTGGTAAAGGTGAGGGACAGGATATTGGATTGGGGAATCCCCGCTTCCAGCATACGGGCTATGCGGTAAGTGATCACACGGGTCTTCCCCGAACCCGCACCGGCTATTATCAGTACCGGCCCTTCAAGGGTAGTTACCGCCTCAAGCTGGGGGCCGTTCAGTTCAGCTTCAATGTTGAGTAGTGGCATGAGATAGGAGTATATGGCTTTAGCGTATATTTTGCTACTGCCTTGTTTCCCGCTTTCGGGCCCCGGGCTTGAAACGCCTCACCTCCCCCTTCTTCAACAATGTGTACATCAACCCCGCCAACCGCCGCGCCGCGAACCGGAGGTTCGACGCCGGGTTATCGCCCGCGCCCCCAAGCGCAAATACAACAGGCTGCCAGAAATACGGCTTAAAAAGGAAGGATATTCCGTCTATACATTTTTCATAGTTAAATGTTATTCTTATTATAATATGAGTGATACTATAAGCGATTCGTCTCCTTTTTCTTCCTTCAATTTATCCGATGCGATGCTTGAGAGCCTTGCCCGCAAGGGTTTTACCGCTCCTACTTCCATACAGAATATCGCCCTTCCCCGGCTTCTTGCGGAAACAGGGCATCTTATCGTTAAGGCCCGGACGGGTACCGGTAAAACAGCCGCTTTCGGCATCCCCCTGATAGAGCGGATAAGCGCCGGCGGGCATGCTCCACGGGCGCTTATCCTTACGCCGACACGAGAGCTTGCGCTTCAGGTCTCCCGCGAGATTGCCTCCCTCGGTTCAGGGCCCTTTCCCCGGATAACGGCGGTGTACGGAGGGGCTTCCATCCGCAGCCAGATACTTGACCTTAAACGGGGTACGGAAATTGTCGTCGGCACGCCGGGGCGGATCATGGATTTGATGGAGAGAAAAGTCCTTGATCTGAGCGCGGTGGACTGGTTCATCCTGGATGAAGCTGATGAAATGCTTGATATGGGCTTTTTTGAGGATGTAGAAAGTATTCTTTCGCAGGTTAAACCGGAGCGCCGGATTGCGCTTTTTTCCGCCACTATGCCGGAGGCGATCCTCAAAGTGGTACGGGAGTACATAGGGAATCTTGAGATACTGGAAGATAAAGTACAGGAAGAAGAAAGGCCCGCGGTGGATCAGTTCTATATGATTCTTAAACGAGAGGACAAGCTGGAAGCACTGCGGCGGGTAATTGATTCGGAGGCGGATTTTTACGGCCTTATTTTCTGCGCTACCAAGATTGAAACGGACGAGCTAGCCCGCCGTCTTACCGAAGGGGCTTATGCGGCGGAAGCTATACACGGCGATCTTTCCCAGGAGGCACGTGAACGCACGCTTCGGCGTTTCCGCTCAAAGCAAACGCGCATACTCGTCGCCACCGATGTGGCCGCCCGCGGTCTTGACATAGAACGCCTTACCCATGTGATAAACTGGGACCTTCCCCAGGATAGGGAAAGCTACATACACCGCATAGGAAGAACCGGACGGGCGGGCAGGCGGGGCAAGGCTGTCAGCTTGGCCCTACCGGCAGAGCGGGAACGGATTAGCCGCCTTTCCCGCAGCATAGAGCGCAGCCTAGGCGGTAAGATACAATGGATGAAGCCGCCTGCGGTAAAATCGGTGATGAAGGCCCTCCGCAACCGTATCGTATCGCAGGTTACCGAATCCCTGTCTGAAATTCTGCCGCCAGGCGCATCGCCTGCCGTTCAGGGCGCCGCCCTGCAAGATATGCCGCCATCAACTCAAAAAATCTTAAATACGGAAGTTCCTGCCGTTACCGGCATAACCCAACAGGAAGAGCTTCTTTCCCATCAGTCCGATCTTATCACGGCTTCCGATTCCCCCTACGCCGCTAAGGTATGCCGGCAATTGATAGAAAACCTGGGTGCGGAACGGGCTGTAGAAGCCCTTATTACCCTTCATTACGGGGAATTGCTCGATCCTTCCCGTTATGCTTCGCTTACCGAATTTGCGGAACTTCCCGCGCACGATGCCGGCAGACGGGAACTGGGCAGGCATACCGGTAATAGTCATGCCGATACTTACGACCGCCGCCGCCGGGGACGTATCCCCCGCGAGTTTAACCCGCATAAGGCCGGCGCTCAGGAGGCGGACGGCGGGACCAGCCGCGTGTATGTAGGCTTAGGCCGCCGGCACGGGGCAACCGCGCGGGACGTGGCAGAACTTCTTGGCCGTGTTGGAAGTATTCCGGGGCGGCTTGTGGACGCTATTGAGATGAAGGAGTACTGCGCCTTTGCCTCCCTTCCCTCCGACGCGGCCCGCCGTGCGTGTACTTTTTCCCGCAATGCACCGGCGGAAACCCCCATTCGGCCTGCGGACGAGAAAAGGCGTTAGGAAATTGTGGGGCTTTGCGTATAAATATGGTATAAATATTCATAAGATGAATATTTATACCTTCTGTCCGCCGAATAGAGGGCTTATCCCCCGCTAGACAGTCTTTGCAAAGCCGGTTTTTTGCGCTAATTTAGAATTATGCTTACTATTTTGACAAAAAGATTATCCTTTATCATAGTTGTTTTAATTTTCGTGTATTCCTCTTTGGCTGTCCCTTCTGCGCTTTCCGGCCAGTCGAGACTTCCGCCCAGCTATATCCGAAGAACGAATCCTTCCCTGCCTCAAAGACTGCCTATGCTTATAGGGACCGAAAAGGGGCTGTTCGGCTTGGAGAGTTCCGGCAGGCTTATCCCATTATGGACAGGCGGAATGGTATACAAGATCATCCGTAACGGTCTGTACCATGCTATTCTTACGGATACGGGGATTTATGCTTCAAGCGATCTGCTGCGCTGGGAAAGCCGCAACCAGGGTCTGCCGGTAAAAACCATCAAGGTCTATGAGAACGGTAGAAAATCGTTCCTGCCGCAGGTTCAGGAGATAAAGGATCTGGAAATTCATCCGCAGAATGCCCTCATCATGGTATGCGCGGTAAAGGATAAGATTTTTCTGACCCGGAACGGCGGCCGGAGTTGGGAGAATCTTGGAATGCCGCCCTACCGTACAAACGGCATCAAGGCGGTAGCAGCCGCCAACCTCCCCGCAACAAGCGGTACGCAGGAACTTACGGTTTTTCTTTCCCATAGTGTGTATGGGATTCACTATATAACACCGGACAGGAAGGACGCTAAATGGACGGAACTTAACGAGGGTATTGAAACCCTTGAAACAACCGGCAATCCCGATGAGGTTTCGGACATTGCGGCGATAGTTCCCCGTATCCTTATTCAGAAAACCCTCCGGGGATACACGGAATCTATTATAGAGCCGTTTGAAAATACCTCATCAAATGCAGGAGGGAACAGGCTGCCCGTGGCGATCTACGCTGCCCAGACCTTTAGGCAGCGGGTTTACCAGCTTGATTGGGCTCAGAAACGGTTTGTCCGGCTCTGGTCGGATAACCAGAACTCCGGTACGGCTGATTCCCTCAATATAGGACGCGGAACCATACGCTTCATACAGGATAGAACCATCGTAGAACTGGACCATCAAGTGCCGGCCTTTGCCCGTAAACGGAACGACCTCCTTGAGCTTGTTCAAACTATCCCTGAAAATTTGGATGTTAAGCCGACTTGTCTTCTAATGATAGAGAATCTCCGTAATCCTTATTCCGATGTTGTCAATTTAAGCGAACTCTGGCTGCTCGACAGCCCCAGCCGCACCGCGCGTTCCGGCTTTCAGGCAAAAGGGCCGGAGGGACGGGTCGGCCTTTACCTGCCGGTAAACCATGCTATAGACAGCGCCTCGCTAAGGCCCTATCTTAACATAATCGAAGAGCGGGGCCTTGATATGGTTGTTGTCGATATGAAGGATGATTACGGACGCCTCCGGTTTACACCAAAAAATGCCTCCATAACAGCCAAGGGCCGTGTTTTCCGGCCTGTTGATATCGATGTGTTTTTAAAGGATATGAAGCGGCGCGGCATCTACACAGTCGCCCGTATTGTCGTATTCAAGGACCCTGAACTGGCGGAAAAGGAAGGAGGGAAGTACGCGGTCTGGGATTCACTGACAAATAAACCCTGGGTTGGTTACTGGGATAAGCGGCAGAAGAAAACACCCGGCGATAACAAGGCGGCGAACCCCCTAGTTGAAATTCTTCCCTCCGATGATCCTGAGTACGAAATAGTCAGAACCTACTACGATGAACGCTGGGTCGATCCCTACTCGGAAGAAGTCTGGGAATATACCGCCGCGCTTTCCCAGGAACTAATAGAACGGGGCTTTGATGAGATACAGTTTGACTATATTCGCTTTCCTACCGATGGACAGAACCTTGCTAATGCCCGTTACCGCTGGCAGGATACCGGCATGGATATGGAAAGCGCAATACTGTCGTTTCTCCGTCATGTCCGCCCCCGGATAAAAGCGCCTATCTCTATCGACATATACGGAGCCAACGGCTGGTACAGAACCGGCGCCCGTACCGGCCAGGAGGTGGAGCTTTTGGCGTCCTATGTGGATGTCATCTGCCCTATGTACTATCCCAGCCATTTTGAACAGGATTTTCTTGCCCAAGCCCCAGCCGAAGATAGGCCTTACCGCATCTACCGCATGGGAACGGAGAGGACCTCCCGCATAGCCAAGGACCGTATCATCGTGAGGCCCTGGGTTCAGGCATTCTATCTGAATGTCTCCTACGATAAAAAATACTACAACGAAGATTATGTCAGGAAGGAAGTTGAAGGTATAGAGGATGCCGGCAGCCCCGGCCTGACCTACTGGAACAACTCAGGCCGCTATGCAGATATCCCAATAATAAAGAAAAAATGAATGAAGGGTAGGCAGCAATCAATTTTACTTTTAGGTTACGATGTCTAAGGTGTCAGTCATGAAAATATGAATTTTTGTAGCATTTTTACCAGTGCTAAAAGTAAAACCGTTCAGCGGTTTTACTTTTAAACACGAAGGGAAGAAGAATTGGAGGGCAACCCCCTGGACTCCGTCCTTCCTTCGTGTCCTTTGTGCATCTTGCCGGGTAGAACCGGGCGGTTGGCCCACCCGGAGCCCCCACGGTTACTGTGCCCAACTAAAGAAGGCATCCGGTTCCTCTGGAAAAAGTTTCGCATTACTGACAGCCTTTCCTTATTCCGGTTGGGGCTTCTCAGTAATTCCTACCGCTATCTGGTAATGTTTCGTTGACATAGCTGCTGGTCTCAGAGGACTAGGAGTTTGTGGGGCTTTGCCCAAAAATCGTATAAATTTGCAATTTATTGCAAATTTATACCTTGCAAACTCCCAAAGGAGCCCCGTTAATCGGAATTTTTGCATAAATATGCAAAAATTCACCAAAGTCCCATAGGCTCCTAGGTATGTTTCCTCCCGACAATTCTTTCTCCAGGTGCATTTCTTTATTTTTGAAACCTTTGCGCAGCATGAGCTAATTAATTAATTCCCCAAGCGGAATATTGAGGGCCTTCGCGATTTTCACAACCACATCGACAGAAGGTACGACTTTTTTGCTTTCAATATAATATAGATGACTGTGAGCAATCCCCACATTAACAGCTAAATTCAGAATTGAGATCTTTTGCTCTTTTCTTTTTGCGCGGATATTTTCTAAAATTTTTTCTGTTTCAGCTTCCATTCACTTGACTCTAAAAATAGAGTGTGATAGACTGCCAAACAACTCTAAATATAGAGTATTCTGTTTTTTTGGAGGTTGAGATGAAAAAGCTGGTGTTGGTTCTCGTGCTACTCATGGTAGTAGGGATGTTTGCGTTTGCCGAATTCGAGCTCGGCGCGGGAATTTACGGTTCCTTTATGGATGTTACTGCCTTCGGTATTGGACTCCAGTTGGGAGGCATGGGGCGGGCGGGCGATTCCCTGCTATGGGATATACTGTTTGACGGCGGTATGGGCTTCGCTTTTCCCGATGACGGAATTGATATTGATTATAATGCCGGAATTTTGGGAGAGCTTATATTCGGAGCCGTCGGCCTGGGAGTAGGCGCAGGTTACGGAAACGGCAGTCCCTATATACGCGGGGAAGTTCCCTTCCTTCTTGGCCCTGTTAAACTGGCAGGAGCTTATGATTACTACTTAAACGGTGGCGGCAGAGTGGTGATTTCTCTCTTGTTTAGAGGGGAGTCGGCTATGGCGTTTATGGAAGGCTTGAGCAATTGATAGCGGTTCAATTCCTGATTGAGCAAGAATACCCTTTTTAAGGAGGATCTCAATATGGTAAAAATAATCAGGGGCCTTGTGGTCGCGCTGGTATTGATGACGCTGCTGGCAGCCTGCCTCTCGTCCGACGAATGGGCGGCCCTCAATTCTTCAACCTGGAGTGATGGGGGTTCCTATACACCGGCCCAGAGCTCTCCGCCGGCGGCATCTTCACCGGCTTCGCTTCAGAACGGACGGTATACCTGTAGTGGTACCAGCATCGCTATGTCGGTTTCTGTGGGACTCATCACCTTGTACGAAAGCGGCTATCAGTCCATTGGCAACGGGACGTACCGGATCAACGGTAATACAATCGTAATCTCTTTTTACAGTACATCAGGTTCCGCCGCTGATCTTAATGGCCGAACTTTTGCATATACTATTGTTGACAGTACTACTTTTTCCGGAAATGGGGAAACCTGGGTTAGAACGGGATATTAATAAGGAGGTTTTAATATGAAAAGATGGCTGGGTATCTTTGTGATATTTTTGAGCGTAGGAACCATAGCATTTGCGGATGAATATCTGCGATGTGATGATGGTTCTACTGTTACTGTAGGTTTTGATGGTAAAATGGTATATGTCATCAATCAGAGCGCATCACCGCAAAATGTCCTTGTAACTGTCATATTTAAAGATGGGACAAGGATTCGAAATACCGTTGTACATGCAGATGGAGCCCCATCAAGGGAAGTCACGAGTGGAACAGGAAATAATAAAGTGACAAGACGGGAAGTGACTGGTACCGCAAGAGGGACGAAAACATTCGACAAGGAAATAGCCGAAATTATTGACTGTGACGTTTGATGTAAAATCGAGTAGGAGGCTGCCCATTAGTTGGGCAGCCGTCCTCTCACACCACCGTGCGTACGGTTCCGTACACGGCGGTTCAATGGGTTGCGTGCAGCATCTCTCGGCGCTGGAATCTGGC
>JAISQR010000130.1 GCA_031274035.1 Treponema sp.
GGGATGCGCTCACAAAGTCCGGCAGGCTGCTGGTAAAACCCGCGTATGAGGAGGAAGGGCGCCTTGAATACTGGCGGAACGGCCTGCTGCACCGCGACAATAATTTGCCTGCCGTAATAAGCGGCGGGATTAAGGAATGGTGGTTCAACGGCGTGTTTATCAGGGCGGAAGGCAATTGATGGAAGGCGGGAGAAATGACGGATTTTTTTTTGAGCGGTTTCAAAGCCGGTTTTTTGAATACCCGGACGGCGGTACGGCCGTCCGGCATTTTACTGATTTTCAATATTAGGAGGGCTGATATGAGGGAGATAAAACTTAGCGGGAACAAGTCAATATGCAACAAATGCGGTGAACCGCCTGAAAATCCGCGCGACCTTCCAATGCCCCTGCCGAAATGCCCGGCTCATGGGGCGGAGATGGTTTTGGTTCAGCCGCAAACCGAAGATCAAAGATTTTGCGGGGCAACGTATAATTGTCCGTATTGCGGTAATACAAAGGTATATACCTCGAAGGAATTAAGAGACTTTTTGCGGCAATTATGTACTAACAAAAATTGCCATTTGAAACAGGAGGGCTGATATGAGGGAAATAGAATTTCGCGGACGAAACGGTACTGAAGGCAGTTGGTACTATGGCGATCTTAAAGTTAAAAGAGGGGAACCTTATATCGTACCCCGATACGGGCGGGACATTTGTTTCAAGGTAGAACCCGAAACCGTGGGACAATACATCGGATTAAAAGCCGCTGATAGTATTCGCCGCAGAATTGTTAATCAGAGAGGAGAAAAAGACCTTCGTGTTTTCGAGGGAGATATTGTTTTAATGCGCGGTATACCATGGGTTGTTATTCGTGAATCTTTGACTTTTGTTCTCGATCCCGGCAACGGCAATGCGCGACTTTTCATAAATGAGGGTTTATTTGAAAAAAATCCGGTAAAAATTATTGGCGTTATCCATGATAACCCTGAATTATTGGAGGACATAGGCGGTGACAGCCAGAAGGAGCGGAAGGGATGAGACCACAGGATATTAAAATCGGCGAGTATTACAGACACCGTAATGCGCCCAACTATTACGTCAAGGTCTTGGGAATATTAAAACCAAAACAAGGCGTAAATACAAAGGCTTATACGATTGTAAGATGCGAATTTTCTATGCATAAAATCGATAATACCGGCTTAATAAAACATTTCAGGCCGTGTGATTTAGTGAGGGAGGAAAAGAAATGACGGAGTTGCAATGCGACGGCTGCCAGTATTTTGTGGAACGGTATTAGTGCAGATGGTATGACTGTGCCGCATGTACGGTGCTCGATTGCCCGGCAAATGAAGTAAAGGAATACGCCGTCTCCATTGCCGAAAGAGTACGCGCCGAGCATCTTGTTTTTCTTAAAAAAACGGAGCGGAAAAAGCGGGTAGGAAAATAGCCGCATGGCTATTTATATATTTTTTCGGAGGTTAAGCATGGGATATGTACGAGAGGAAATGGAGAAAGCCGTAGGTAAGAAGTGGGCCGGGCGGTTGGCTGGAATTGGTACGCTGTTGGCGGTTTATTTCATTATTGCGTTTATAACCAGTATTTGGCCCTTTTCGTCCGCCGTTGGTGTTATGAAAAAAGTAACATCTCCTACGGCAATAATTCAAAACTATGAATGGTTTTATGACCAGTATCACGCCGTTCAAGCGCAGCGCCGAAACATCGAGGCGCTGCCGGAGGGTTCGGCAGACCGTATCGGTACGCAAATGGTACTGAACAACATGATTGCCGAATATAACGCGAAATCGCGGGAAATAACCCGCAGCCTTTGGAAGGCCGATGATCTTCCGTACCAAATAGGAGAATAAGAAAAATGAAAAAAACGGTTGTTCTGATTTTGGCAGTATTGCTTGTTTTTGGAATTTCATTTACGACAACCGCCGAGGGGCAGACGGACAGGGCGGATGAAGTACGCAAAGAAGCAAACAGGCAATCAGCCCTAGCGCAGGAAGCGGCTCAAACCAGTATACCAATACCCAACGTGAACTACTTCCATGAGCGCCGGACTATCGCCAAATGGGCTTCTCATTGGGACCGCCCGTCAGCGGCCTGTTACGTGTATCTCGTATCGTATGGAACTGTTATCGGATATTACGTGAGCGACGGGAAGCCCGCTTCGACAGGATCGCTGTTAACGCCTGAGTATCGGGAAGAATATGTGAGTAACGGCGGTATGCGGAATATACAGTTGCCTGACATTGACGGGACATACGGGACAAACAATCCGGGGATACGGTTTTTTACCGCCTCTGGGATAGCGGTTGAATGGGCCGGGAGCGGGGCTTCATATATTTACAGCGATGTTCCGCTAAAGATAAACGTTCCCTTATTGGGAGAGTAAAGCAACAGGGGCCGGAAGGCCCCCGTTAGGAACAGGAGGATTAAATGATTTACGAAACATTTATCGAGGCGCAGGCGTCGTCCGCAGGGGAGGGCGCCGGTCCGCCGCCTGACGGACGGAAGCCGGAGTTTGTTGACGGTAACGGAATGATACACGGGGGAGGGGCGGCAAACCTAAAGGAGATCGAAAATTATGAATAAAGAAAAGCCGATCATTTTTAGTACATCGATGGTAAAGGCAATATTGGAAGGCCGGAAAACCATGACGCGGCGTGTTGTAAAACCGCAGCCTCCAGAAACGCATACTGTGCCGTTCAACAATGGCGGCTGCTGGGGATTTGATCCTACAATTCAGAATATGAATTCGATTGGTGTTAGTATGCCGTATGCCGTTGGCGGTGTTCTCTGGGTGAGGGAAGCATGGCGTTGTAACGGAGTGGGCAAAGCAGGAAGCATCGAATCTGCTCTGATTGAGTATAAAGCCGGTGAAGGAAAAACTTTGGATGTGGATAGTGAACGGGCATTATATTATGCGGGGAAA
>JAISQR010000030.1 GCA_031274035.1 Treponema sp.
TGGGAGGGCACTATGTCAGGAGGGGAAAGTTTCAATATGGCGGAAGAATTCGCCCATGTGGATTTCAATGAGGCCGGGCTTGAAAAGCGGTTGGTGCGGACGATGGAAACACTGTCCAAGAATCCGGGTAATTCGATATGGACAAGCGCGGAAAACCGCGCTGAAGCATCGGACTAAAGTCCGCAGCGGTTTATAACATGCTGGGGAACGAAAAGTTCGACCGGGATGAAATAATCAACAACCCCGCCCTGAAGCTCCCCCGCGAACCAGTGAGCGGGCTCTTGGGGTTGTTGTTCTGGTAAGGTAGTGCATTATGCGTTTATCCTGCGGTTCAGGTACCCAACAGGTACTTTTTTAGTTTTCCCATTAAAATGTCCATGTCCAGGGGCTTTCCTATATGATCGTTCATACCGGCGGCAAGGCATCTTTCAATGTCCTCGCGGAACACATTAGCAGTCATAGCGATTATAGGAATAGACAGAGCGCTCTCGGCGGCAGATCTACGGATACGGCGGGTAGCTTCCAGTCCGTCCATTTCGGGCATGTGAATATCCATAAGAATAAGCCCGTATCTGGCAGGGGCTTCGGTAAACAGGCGGATAGCCTCTATACCGTTTTCCGCTGAATCAATGGTTATGCCTGTTTCGTCCAAAAGCGATATAACTATCTCGCGGTTAATCTCTACATCCTCAGCAAGAAGAATGGCATAGCCCGTAAAGATGGAATCTACGGACTGATCGGCAGCCTCAATCGTGTACTTGTTCTCGTCAATATGAGATCTGATACATTCGATAAGCACAGAACGAAAAAGCGGCTTGGGAATAAAACCATCCACTCCGGCTGCTTTTGCCTCATCCTCGATAATGTACCACTCGGCAGCGGATATCATGATAACGACGATCTTATCGCCGTATTTCTCCTTGATTTTTAGGGTTAATTCTATGCCGTTCATATTGGGCATACGCCAGTCAACAAAGACCAGATCAAAGGGAGAAGCATCAGAATTTTCCAGCAAGTGAAGCGCATCGAAGCCGGTAAGAGTGGTTGTACACTGAAAACCTACGGAAAAGGCCAGTTCTTTAAAGTAATCCAGCACCTCAACCGAATCGTCAACGGCAAGTATCCGTATCTTCCCCCAGTCTATCACTGAAACTTCCGGTGGGGACAGGTCTTCTCCTTTTTCTACGGTAATTTCAAAACTGAAGGTAGCGCCCTTACCCATCACAGAGTCTACCCAAATAGTACCGCCCATCAATTCTATGATGTTCTTGGATAATGCAAGGCCGATCCCCGTTCCGCCGTATTTTCTGGCTATGCTCCCATCAGCCTGCTCAAAAAGGGTAAAGAGCCGATCCTTTTGTTCCTTGCTGATTCCAATGCCGTTATCGCTGACATCCAAGTGCAAGGTTATACGGCTGCCCTCCTCCGCCAGTTTTTTAACTTTCAGGATAATTTCTCCCTCTTCAGGGGTGAATTTTATGGCATTGGACAGGAGGTTAATGATTACCTGGGCAAGACGCTGTTCATCGCTGATGATGCTTGCGGGAATATCCTTGTCAAGCCTGACAAGCAGATTCTGCCTTTTCTCATTGACGCGGAAATTCATCATATCCGTAATCCGCTGTATCATGGGTTCAAACCTGAATTCCGCATAGTTTATCTCAAATTTACCCGCTTCGATTTTAGACATATCCAGGATATCGTTGATCATCCCCAGCAGATGGATGGAAGCCTCGTTGATTTTGGAAAGGCAGTATTCCTTGCGTTCAAGCTCCTTTGAAGACTGGGCAATGGTAGTCATGCCGATGATAGCATTCATAGGGGTACGCATCTCGTGGCTCATACGGGAAAGGAAATTACTCTTTGCCAGACTAGACTGCTCGGCCTGCTCCTTGGCGGCGATAAGTTCCTTTTCAAGCCGCCGTATTTGGGTTATATCCGTTGCAATGATCCCAATGCCGTCCGGGCTGGCATCGGTAGTAAAGGCCGAAACCGAAAGTATGCACGCCTGGCCGTTTTTCCGTATCATGGGAACTTCGTACTGAAACATGCCCAGTTCCAGGGTTTGGGGGGTAAACTCATTCCGTATTCGTACATTTGTCTCCTTGTCAAAGAGGATATCCCTACCTGCCTCCATAAGTTCCGCTTCCGTATAACCGGATAACGTACAGGCGCCGCTATTAAGGTATTTAAAACGGCCGTTAGGATTGACATAAGCGATAAACTGCGGAGAACTGTTGACAATGGAAGACATCCTGATGAGTTGTTCTTCGGTATCGCTGCGGATAATAATGCCCGCAAGGACATTGCTTACCAGTTTAACAAGATGAATTTCACTCTCCTGCCAGATACGTTTGCCGATACATTCATCAACCGCAAGAACCCCCCTAAAAACTCCGTAAACAAAGATAGGAACATAGATAGCCGCCTTTGCGCCGTATTTACCTAAGCGCTTCCATAATTCTCCGCCATCTTCAATATTATTGCAGACGACATTCATTTCGCCGCGGGTGATAAAGCTGTCATAGAGGATATGCCCCGGCAATAAGGGAAAGGATTCGCTCAATATCCTCTGTACGCCTGGTTTTCCGCTGCACCATTCATGCTCAACATAAACTATGCGGGCATCGATATTGAATTTACCAAGAAATACCCTGCTGACATTCATAAAGGTCCCAATCATAAAAAGGGCGTCATTGATAAGCGTAGACATATCGGTAGTCGAGATAAAGTTCTGGGAGATAGCGGAAATAAGTTCCTGTTGTTTGAGCCGTTTCGTCAGACTATCTACCGTACTCTGTAATTGTTCCACATCCGGCATTCCCTCTTCTCCTGCCTGTTTTCTGATGTAAGGCCTATTGATATTTTAATATTTTACCGTTATTTTTTTCATTTGTATACGAGGATGAGGATAACGGGGGGGCATCTAAAGAGAAAAAATGAGGCGGGGAGGATATTGCTCAGGCGCTGATAAAAGCGGCGTATCTTGACCGGGATAGATGCAAGGAAGCGGGTATTTCCCAACATGATTTAAAGCGCTATGAACGGTTTTTCTCAGGAGAACAAATTGCGGCAGGAGGCGGCGATGAATACAAATAGCAACGGAAAGGTATATATCTGGTCCGATTTGCATTTAGGGCATGAGAATATCATCCGGTACTGCAACCGGCCTTTCAAGGACGCGGCGGAAATGAATGAGACGTTATTACATGCCTGGAAGGTAACGGTCAGGAGCGGCGATACTATCATCAATTTGGGAGACGTTAGCCTGAAACTCAGCGAGGAATATCTGGCGGAAGCGCTCCGCCTGCTGCCGGGGTACAAAATACTGGTTATGGGGAATCATGATCGGAGAAAACCTGTCAGGTGGTGGATGGACGTGGGATTCGATGAGGTATATCCTTATCCGATTGTGTATGAGGGGAAATACATTTTATCCCATACCATCGTTGACATATTCAAAGGGTCCCCATTTATCAACATTCACGGGCACATTCATAATTTGGAATCAGGTATCCCAAATTGTATCAATGTATCGGTAGAAAAGACCGGGTATAAGCCCGTTTTGCTGGACGGCCTGGTATCATCCCTTGAGGGAAAGAAGGAGTGAGAATATGAAATGTTTATGCTGATTTGAAACAACGGCGGAGAGGCCGTTTACGATCCGGCGGGATAAGCTTTCTGTGAAATAATCTCTATCCACTATGGGAAATGGGATTTATGAGGAGAAAACCATGGTTTTAGAGGATGATGCTCTGGTGAAAATAAGAAATAAAACCTTGCCTTACCTGCTTGTTTTTGTTATCATAGGGTAAATTATGCGGTTATTCGGCAGCCCTAAAAAAGGTCTGTTTGAGGGCTGGAGTCTTGCGCGGCAGAACTCCGGTATGCAAAAAAGCGCTGTGTTTTTGCGGCGGAAACAGCTTCCCCTCCTGAATAACTACAAATTTATTATCAACAAACAGGAGCGCCAAATGGCTCAACATCAATTTCAGACCGAGGTCAGCCAGCTTCTGCACCTCATCATCCATTCTCTCTATTCCAATCGGGAGATATTCCTGCGGGAATTGGTCTCTAACGCTTCCGATGCTCTGGACAAGCTGAAATATCTGAGTGTATCAGACGATGCCTATAAGGGTATCAGTTTTGATCCGCGCATTGATATTTCTTTCGATAAGGAAGCCAAGACCCTTACCATTGCGGATAATGGTATAGGTATGAACGAGGCCGATCTGATAGATAGTCTGGGGACTATTGCCCGTTCGGGGACGAAGGCTTTCCTTGAAAAACTAGCCGAGGACGCCAAAAAGGATTCCAACCTGATTGGACAGTTCGGCGTCGGTTTCTATTCAGCCTTTATGGCCGCTGGCCGTATTGAGGTGATCAGCCGCAAGGCGGCGGAGGATGCTGCCTGGAAATGGTCGAGCGAGGGCAAGGATAGTTACGAGATTGAGGCGTCTTCCCGCGATACGCAGGGAACAACGGTGATTCTCCACCTTACCGAAGAAAGCGTGGAATATGCTAACCGCTGGTCTATCGAGAATATTATCAAACGTTATTCCAATCATGTGGCCTTCCCTATCTACCTTACCTACGATGAGAAAGAGTACGACGATAAGGGCAAGGAAAAATCCAGCAAAACCAAGACCGACCGTATCAATTCGGGAACCGCTCTTTGGCGCAGGAGTAAATCGGAGCTTAAAGAAGAGGACTATATTGAATTTTACAAGCAGGAAGCCTCAAAGCAGTTTGGGGGTAGTTCCGAAGAACCCCTGTTCTATGTCCATACCAAAGCGGAGGGCGCACTTGAATACACAACGCTTTTCTATATTCCCTCCCAGGCGCCTTTTGATATGTACAACGCAGATTACAAACCAGGCGTCAAACTTTACGTTAAGCGGATCTTTATCACCGATGATGACAAGGAGCTTATGCCTACCTGGCTCCGGTTCGTCCGCGGCGTCATAGACTCGGAGGATCTTCCCCTTAATGTAAGCCGTGAAATTCTACAGCAGAATAAGGTGCTCATCAACATAAAAAACGCTTCGGTGAAAAAACTACTGTCTGAATTTAAGGCCCTTGCCGATAATGCGGTTTCCGGTTCGGATGCGGCCAAGGAAAAATGGGAAACATTTGTCGCCCAGTACAACCGCCCCCTCAAGGAAGGGCTTTACCAGGATTATGCTAACCGTGAGGCTCTACAGGACCTTGTCCGTTTTAAGAGCAGCAGCGTAGAAGGCTGGACCAGTTTTGCCGATTATGTTTCCCGCATGAAAAGTGATCAGAAGCATATCTACTATATAACAGGCGGGAGTGAGCAAACCCTCAAGGCATCGCCGCTTCTGGAAGCCTATACCGCAAAGGGTATAGAAGTTCTTATCATGGATGATGAGATTGATGAGATTGTCATTCCTTCACTTTTTAACTACCGGAAGGAGACGCCCGGCGTAGACGGTAAAACCGAGAGTCAGACCTGGGAGCTTAAAGCGGTAAACCGCGCCGGGGCCGACGAGGAGTTGGATGTCAAAAAAGATAAGTCGGCGGAAAAAGAGATAAAACCGCTTATCGAAAAGATAAAAAAGGCGCTGGGGGACCGTGTCAAGGATGTAAAGCTATCCCGCAGGCTCCACGATTCGCCTTCGTGTATAGTAGCTGACGAGAACGATCCTTCTATACAGATGGCCCAGATGCTGAAGGCTATGGGTCAGACTGAATTGCCTGATGTAAAGCCTATCCTGGAGATCAACGGCGATCATCCTATAATTGTGTCGCTTAAAAACACTGCTGATGAAGAACGCATAGCCGATGCCGCAGGGGTGCTTCTCGATCAGGCGCTGCTGGTGGAAGGAATCAAGCTCAAGGATCCGGCTGATTTTGTAAAGCGGCTTAACCGGCTGCTGTCGAAATAGCGTTTGTTCTAGCAGCCGCGGACACTTCGTGTCCGATTGCACTTGCGGATTTTTTGCATATTCATGCAAAAAATCCCGATCAACGGGCATGCTGTACTCTTCGAGTATTCGGGGTTTGCAAGGTATAAATATTCACAAATATAAATATTTATACCATTTTACGCGCGAAGCGCAACAAACTCCTAGCAGCCGCGGACACTTGCATAAGTAAGATAGTTTACCGCGATTTGTAACCGTGTGTATAGCAATGTAAAATTATGAAAAAATAAAAAAAGGCGTTGACAAATCCAGAGCTTTTTATATAATTTAGATTAGATATCTTAATCTACTAAGATTAATCAGAATGAAAGGAGTTTTTAATGAAACGTTTCTTCCTTTTTGCCATTATCACAATTCTGGCGGTGGGATCGGTGTTTGCAGAACAGGCAACATTGATTGATTTCTCTCTTCTCGCAAAGGACCAGGACGAAGATGTTGGTGATGACACGGTAGGTACAGCGCCGATACCGATGAACACCGCTACTCGTATGGATTATTCAGCAAAGGCTGATAGCAGCTATACTGAAGCCCAACGCAAGATAATGATCACTTCTCTTGCAATCGAGAACTGGGATGTAACCCTTGCATCTTCTTCGCAGAATGTTACCAATAACCGCCTGAGTTATACTAAGGAAGCTACTTCCAAACAGTATGAAAAGGTAATGGGTGTTAGGATTCATTTTCCGGTGGAACCCTTTAATTCCTGGGCAGTTATAAAGCCGCCGTTTGAAATTCCGGGGTTTGAGCCCAGGGAAGAGGATGAGGGCGGTCTTTCTAAATTTGAAGGCGGTCTTGGTGTCGTAAAGAATGTTGGGGTTATCAAATCCATTCAGGTTCAGGCTTACGGTCTTAATTTCCCCCACGGTCTTTCTATCCTGTTGCTTGATGCCGACGGCAATGAAAAGAAGGTATTCCTGGGCTATTTGGACTTTGAGGGCTGGGGAAAAATTATATGGAATAATCCTGCCTACCAGCAGGAAGTCCGTACCCGGGCTCTGCGTCTGTATCCTATATATCCGCAGTCGGATGTGAACCTTGTAAAGTTTGGCGGTTTCCAGGTCAATCGTAATGCGGAGCAGGTAGGCGGCGATTTTATTACCTATTTTAAAGATGTTCAGATAATCTACGATTTGGCCGTACAGCCAAGTGCTAAGGACGGCGCTGATATTATAGATGAAGATATCTGGGATATTACAAAAGACCGCGAGAATATCCGCGAGAAGAACCAGATGAAAGAATTAGGCAGGAAGCAGGTGTTACGTTATCTGGAAGGGAGAAGGCAGGCTACCGAATCCTTTAATGCCGATACGGAGCCCGGTGCGGCCGAGTAAGTTTTATTTACAAGGTTTTTCGGAAATTGGCTTTAAAACATTCGTATAGTAAAGCCAAGTATGAAAGATTTGCCGTTTAGAAAAAAGGCTGTCCGAAAATATTTCGGATAGCCCTTTTTTTTCAAAAAATATACATTAAGAGATGAAAAGCATAAAATTCCCCGATAAAACAACACTCCGCAAGGAGTATGAAGAATTTGCTGAAACAAGGAATTTGGTTGTTTCGGATATGGCCGCTCTTATTGAAGAAAAATTGAATTCGCTAGGGATGCGGCCAAGCCTAAAGTTACGGCATAAAAATTTTGATAGTTATTTTAAAAAGTATGTCAAACTTTTAAAGAATGGGTATACCGGTTCGCCGTTTATTACCGATCTTATGGGCTTAAGGATAGTATGCCCTTTTCTTGAAGATACTAGTGATGTTGTTGATTTGATTAAAAAGAATTTTGAGGTAATTGAGAATGAAAGGAAGGGCGCTCAATACAGTTTTAAGGAATTTGGCTATGAATCGATACATCTTTTGATAAAAATTCCTGAAAAAATTATCAAAGAACGCGGAAACTGCGGCTGCGAAATAGTGGAAGTCCAAATACGCACTATACTACAGGATGCCTGGGCCGAGGTTGAGCATGAGTTGGTCTATAAGGCTGAATTTACCCCTTTGGATGCCCGGATAAAACGAAAACTAGCGGCTTTAAACGCCAGTCTTTCCCTAGCGGATCTTATTTTTCAAGAGATTAGAACCACTCAGCGGCAGCTTAACAGACAGGCGGGAAAACGACGGAAATCATTTTTTAAAAAAATTGAAGAATCAATCGATGATCTTCTCTTTGAGGATGCAGCTTTTGTAAGAAAGGAAACCCTTGACGATAAGCTCTTCGCTCTTCCGCCCCCTCAATGGGGAGATAATTCCATCGACGGCCTTCTTCTCAATGCCCTCTTTGCCCACAATAAGAATCAGTTTACTGACGCAATTGCTTTTTATAGCCGTATCCTGGAGATGAATCCCGGCAAAAAGATCGCTTCCATTATTTATAACCACCGGGGCATGGCTTTTTTTGCACAGTCTCAGTACGAAAAGGCGATTGATGATTTTTCTAAATCCCTGGAACAAGACGATACTTCATATAAGGCTGTTTACTATCGGGGTTTAGTCATGGCGGTGCTGCAACGCTATTTCGAGGCAATAGAGGATTTTACCCAATCACTTACGATTCATCCTTACCAGCCATTTTGCCTGTACCGGCGGGGGCAGGCATACTATCATATCGGCGATTATCCTGCCGCCCTGGCGGATGCCGAGGCAGCCATCAAATTGGATAAAGAAAAAGAAGCTTTTAAAAAATTTAAACGTTTTTTACTGAAAAAGATGAAAATGTGAATTTGTAATATAACAAGTTACTATATTTTTCCGCAATCTGCTCTTCTTACTTTCCAGTAATTTTACTTTTGAGGCCCCTCCGAAAACCGGGGATTCAAACGGCTGGCAGTGAAGCACCGAGCAGAAAACGGAGTATCAGCAAAAGAGTGTTCGCTAGGAGCCGCGGACACTTCGTGTCCGATGGGACTTTGGTGAATTTTTGCATATTCATGCAAAAATTCCGATTAACGAGGCTCCTTTGGGAGTTTGCAAGGTATAAATTTGCAATAAATTGCAAATTTATACGATTTTTGGGTAAAGCCCCACAAACTCCTAGAAATGTCAAATTTGCAAAAAAGCCCCTTTTCGGAGGGGACTCAAAAGTAAAATTGCTGGTTTTTCACCATCAGCGCGGTTTTCAACCCCGTTTATCCGCTTATAGCGGTATTCAAGGCGGTATCTCCTTATCAAGGTTCCAATCCATTCGGTTCAGGGCCTGAGAGAAGACACGGATATACTGGAAGAAGCCATGGCAACGAGAGGCTACCATGCCGCGGAAACTATCGATTACGATCTTATGGCTCTGGACAGGGAGCCTCCGGCGGCGGCTTTTCGCTCGGGGCCCTCGGGCCTCATTATCCGGGCCCCCGCTAAAAACGACACGGACGAAATCTTCCGCCTCCAGGCCGCCTATGAGCAGGAAGAAGTTCTGCCCCGGCACGCGGTCTTTAACGCCGCCGCATCACGGATCGGCCTGGAGCGGGCGCTGGGAAGCGAACAGATGCTCGTGGCGGAACTGGACGGGGTGATCGTGGGAAAGATCAACACCAGCGCCCGCTCCTTTACCCGTTACCAGATAGGCGGCGTCTTTGTCCGGCCCGACTGCCGGGGCATGGGCATAGGCCTGAGCATGGGCGCGGCTTTTTTCAGGGCCCTCATCCTGGGCGGCAGCGGGGCCACCCTCTTCGTAAAAAAGAAAAACGCCGCCGCCAGGGCCCTCTACCGCCGCCTGGGTTTTACCATCCTGGGAGATTACCGGATCAGCTATTATTAATTCTCAAACAAAACCTTGAGGGTTTTTATTTCAAACGGTTTGAAAAATGTTCTGACCGTGTTTCGCTGAACCGGCAGGGATTCTTCTTCCGCTTCCAGCATGGAACATTGGCTTACGGATTTTAAATTCTGCCAAAACGTTAACACCCCTTCCCCCCTGGTGTTTTCGCTTTCATAAGCCCGGATAATGTACCCGTTT
>JAISQR010000239.1 GCA_031274035.1 Treponema sp.
CCTCCTGTACCGCAGCCTTCGCCGTTCCACAACCCGACAATCCCACTGCCACTATCAGCCCTACCACAAGCATGGCGGCAATCCCAATTAAACCACGTTTTTTCATTTTTACCCTCCTAATGGTAAAATTTTATATATCAACCGCAACGCGGCTATATTCCCTCATGGAACGATGGCGCTAAAAATATCGCTCCAAGGGCCTTTCTTCACCGTGCCGCTTTCCCAGCGTACCGCGAAGTAGACGCGCTTGCCCCGCTGGTCCTCGTCAAAGCCAAGTTCCAGCGGGCTGCGGGTGGCAAAGGTTGAATGTAACAGGTCGCCGATTTTGGCGGGCGGCGTATCGGCGATAGACCACAGGCACTCAAGGCCGTGGACATAGGGAGGCTTGCCCCAGCGGGCGGCGTTTACCGCACGGAACTTAACCCGCAGGATACGCGGCAGGGGCGTGGCGATCTCTATCTCGGGGGTTGTCTCCGGCGCGGGGTGGGGCGTGGGCTTCCGGTCGTAAATGGGGATACGCAGGGCGGTCCGTCCGTTATCCGTCATCTTGTCGTTGTTCTGGAGGTTGTTACGGACAAAGACCTCCTCCTTTTTTATAAGGAGGGCCTTCTTCTCGTTTTTGGCCTGCATATCCAGTTTGGTGTACGCCGCGGTCTGGCACTTCTCGTACAGCGCTATAAACTCGCCGTGCAGGGTTTCAAGCTCGGTAATCTGCGCGGCGGGCAGGTCCCACCCGGTGGTGTTGGCTTTGGACACGTCAATCAGATTGGCGCTCCAAGATACGAATTCGGCTTCTTTTGTAGGGATGAAACTTGGCATTATTGGCTCCTTCCTTGGTTAGATAATAGGGGGTTTACTCGGAATAAGGGTCTTATTCCAGAGAATAAGGGTCCTATTCCAAAGAATAGGGTTCTTATTCTTGAGAATAAGGGGCTTATTCTTGAGAATAAGAGTCTTATTCTCAGGAATAGCGGTCTTATTCTTGAGAATAAGGGGCTTATTCTCAGGAATAACCGTCTTATTCCACGGAGTATCGGCATGGTTTCAGTAAGAAAAGTCCTTGGGCGGGGGAAAACGCCTCTTTTGCCCCGAAAACAAGCGTTTCCGCTACTTTTGGGAAGAAAGAGGTTATAAAATACTACACATTTGTACCAGAGAGAGAGAGAGAGAGAGAGAGAGCAAGAACCGTGCCAAGTTCGGGCAAATTCACCTTAAAATGGGAAAAATTATCAGCATTATTTAACACGTTATGCCCCGGCTCTGTCATGGTGGGAATAGTATGCCGAAAGGATTTTTTTCTGTCAAGAGAAAATTGAAAAAAGTAAACGCCGTTACCTTGGGAAAACAGATTGACATACCAGCGCTTAATCATTAAGCTATTAATCATTCAAGCCTTATGATACACCGGAGGAACTATGCGTACCGATATGACACAACTCATGGAAAAAGAACCGGCCGCCAGGGCCGTCATCAGATTGGCCCTGCCCATGATGCTGGCTATGATCGCCCAAATGGTCTACAACATGACCGACACCTTTTTTATCGGCCAAACCGGGGACCCCAACATGGTGGCGGGTATTTCGCTTACCATGCCCCTTTTCATGGTGTCCCAGGGGATAGGGAATATCTTCGCCGTCGGTTCGGCCAGCTATATCTCACGGAAGCTGGGAGAAAAGAACACCGCCGAAGCCCGGCATACCAACGCGGCGTCCTTTTATACCACCATTGGCTTCGGTTTGGTTATCACCGCGGTCCTGCTCGTTTTCAAAACGCCGATTCTTCACCTGATCGGCACCAGCGAGGCAACCTTTCCCTACGCCGACAGTTACTTTACGGTCATCACCTGGTTTATGGTTTTTGCGGTTGTGAATATCGGCCTTTCCGGGCAGATCCGCAGCGAGGGCGCCACCGGAAAAGCCATGAAGGGGATGCTCCTGGGCATCATTGCAAACATCGTCCTCGATCCGGTCTTTATTTTACTTCTGGATTGGGGGGTCGCCGGGGCCGCTTGGGCGACGATTATCGGGCAGATTGCTTCGGTGGGGTATTTTATCCGTCATTTTACCTCGAAACATACGATACTTTCCATTAAAGTACGGGACTGCAAACCAAACGCGGTGATGTATAAGGAAATACTCAAGATCGGCGTTCCGGCGGCCTTATCCCATATCATCATGACCTTCTGCGCTATCCTTACCAATATTATCGCCGCAAGTTACGGTGATTTTGTGGTAGCCGGCGGCGGCATAAGTATGCGCGTTACCAGTATATCATTTATGCTGATCATGGCATTGGCCCAGGGCTTTCAGCCTTTTGCCGGTTATAACTACGGCGCGCGAAACTATACCCGCCTCCGGCAGGGGCTTAAGGTTACGCTTCTTTACACCACCTCCCTTGCGTGCTTTTTCCTTGTGGTATTCTTCGCCGCGGGCCCCGCCCTGATAACCCTCTTTATCCGCGATGAGCCCACGGTCCGTGCGGGAACAAGCCTGATCCGCGCTTTTGTGTGGGGTCTGCCATTCATGGGAATTCAGATGACCTTTATGGTTACCTTTCAGGCACTGGGAAAGCCGGTGCTGGCCACGGTAGTTACCCTGGGGAGACAGTTTTTGTTTTATCTGCCGCTCCTGTTTATCTTAAATCATTTCTGGCAATTCAACGGTTACATCTACTCCCAGCCGGCGGCGGATATGCTTACCAGCATCGTAGCGCTGGCCCTGAGCTCGGTAATTTTCCGGGAGATGCACGGGCAGTCTTCCGCGGCGGAAATCCTATGAATGAAACCAGCCAGGGGAGCCTGAAAGAAGATCTAATGGCGTCCGTTTTCCGCTTTAGACGGGTTGGGCCTTTGGTTCCGCAGGAGATTGATGGTCAAAAAACAGATTTGAGCTTAAGCGAATTCGTTTTATTGAAGCGGATTATCAGCACCCCTGAGGGAAATATTGAAACCGTTCACGATGATCTCTATATTTCCAAACCCGCCGTGTGCCAGATGCTCGGGAATCTTGAGCGGAAGGGTTATCTTAACCGCGATGTGGATAAAACCAACCGCCGCAAACGCATCCTGAGTCTTACGCAAAAGGGCCTGCGGGCGGTGGAGGTCATGGACAAAACAGTCCACTCATACTTTGAGGAAATAATAAACCGGTTCGGTGAGAAAAAAACCCGGAATTTTATCAGCCTCTTTAACCGGTTCGCCGACGTAACCGAAGCAATCCGATCAACAGGTACAGGTAACAGACAGTAAACGCCGCCGCCCTGCTTTTTCCTTGACTTCTCCTCCTGAAATAAGTAACTTAACACATAGGTAAGATTGTTTTATTCCTAGTATATATACCAATATCTGAAAACAGGAGGCCGTTTATGCAGAACGTTACTCCCTCGAACATGGTCAAGCTGCTTAAACCGGCGACAATTATCCTCGTTATAATAGGGATCATTGCGGTCATT
>JAISQR010000269.1 GCA_031274035.1 Treponema sp.
GGGGGAACTGGAACAATTCCGCTATGAAACCGGCGGGGAGTTGGTACGGTGGTTAAGGGAACAGGCGGATAATTTTGAGTATGACGCCATACATAACCGGCTGGATAATTTTCCGGCCGGGGAGCCTAAAGGATAAGCTATACAAACTAAAATTTTCAAAATGGTGATAAGCATTGGCCGTAAGGCTCCTCCTTGATATGATAGTGAATACAGATGCTCTTGATCCGGCAATATAGATTCTTCCAACTAATCACCCCCATGATCGCGTAGTAATAAGCTGACTGACTAAGATGAAGGGTGCGGCAAGGAGGGGCTATTTCATTTTTTCAACCTTAACCCTGATGCTTGCGGACATTCCCCGGCTGTCAACAACGGCCAGGTCCCAGCGGCCGCTTTGGGGCGTCCAGAGTAAACGTTCGTTGGGCTTGGCCCTGCCCAGAAAAATGGCATTGGCAAACCAGAATAGTTCATCGCTGTCCTGATCCGCGCTTGCAAGAAGTACAATCTGATTATAATTGGACGCATTGTCCTGGAGTATGTAGGTTGTATTGGATAAGGGTGAAATGATAACAGGAGGGACAATCAGAGATTGATCCTGCCTAACGGAAGGTAATGCCGAAAGCTGACTGCCGGCGGAAGCATCAATATGCGGCGGATAGGGCGGCGGTAAAACGCGGGGAAGGCCGGCCTGGGCAAAAATTTCCAGAAGATCAGTCGGCCAGAATTCGCGTACCTCTGAGCGGATATAGGGACCGGAAGTTTCGTTAGTTCTGTAGCCGGTGCGGGTATCAATATGGATAAGC
This sequence comes from Treponema sp., assembly GCA_031274035.1. GTDB lineage: Bacteria > Spirochaetota > Spirochaetia > Treponematales > Breznakiellaceae > JAISNI01. The sequence goes on from JAISQR010000269.1 coordinate 804, forward strand.
CGGTGAATACGGCAGCGGTTAATAGGCGAAACGCCCGGAATAAACCATGTTTTTATGGTTTGGGGGCAGTCTTCACCAGGAATATCGCCGGATACGGCGCATACCTCGATAGTTTCTATTCCTGGGGGCAGGGGCCTTGGGGGAAACAGCCTTTCGCGGGGCAGAGCGGCAAGTACGGCGTCGGTTATGTAGAACTGGAGGGGGGCGGCGGTAAGCCTGCCTATCAGGGTATTATTTCCTTCGCCTGAAAAATTGCCCAGCCAAACGGCAAGTACAAAGCGGTCAAAAATTGCTATGGACCACGAGTCTTTAAAACCGATTGAAGTACCGGTCTTGTAGGCCACCGGTACGGGCCTGTTGTTTCCCGTCTGAAAATTATCCGGCGGGATATTCCGTTCAAGCATTTTAAGGGTGATGGCCGCAGCTTCCGCGCTGAGCATACGCACCTGCTTGCCGCTTTCCTTTTCGCCTATACCGCCCGCAAGGAAGCGCGGTTCGCGTTTGATCCCTTCGTTGGCAAGGCATGCGTACAGACCTGCAAGCTCCATCATGCTGATATCCGCACTGCCTAAAACAAGGGATAGGCCGTAGTGATCCCGTTCTTTTAACGGTGAAATTCCCGCCTTTTTTAGAAAGCCGTAGAGATCCGGATTGTGAATATCCCGTGCAAGATTTACCGCAGGGATATTCCGCGAATCAACCAAGGCATACCAGGCCTTTACCGGCCCCTTAAATTCGCCTTTAAAATTGTCCGGTGTATATTCGCTAAAACCCATCGGCGTATCCTTGAGCATTTTTTCAGGATGGATAAGGCCCTGTTCAATAGCCAGCGCATAGATAAACGGCTTGAGCGTGGAACCGGGACTGCGTTTAGCCGTTATTCCATTAACCTTGCCCTGAATTCCGTCGTTGAAGTAATCTGCCGAACCAACCGCCGCAAGAACTTCCATGGTTGTATAATCTAAAAGAAGTATACTGCCGTTTTTAATACCCCAGTTTCGGCTGCGGGTAAGAAAAGAGGCAAGCTCCCGTTCGCAAATATCCTGATAGTAAGCGTCAATCGTAGTTCTGTATTGGTTTGCGGCGGGAAAGGGCAAGGTGTTAAGGTATTCGGTAAAATGAAGCGTGCGCCGGGGATAACGGCAAACGAGCAGGGGCGGCAAGTCTATCTCTACATTCAGTATAGCGTCTTCCGGGCGCTTTCCTATCCATGTGTTATAGAGATTTTTTCTGGCCTGGATAAGTTCCTGGGGGATATTGTTTTTGGACGGCGAACGTTTCAGCGGATTCTGGGGAATTACAGCTAAGGTAAGGATTTCCCCTAAACTAAGGTTTTTGATACTTTTATTAAAATAAAACCATGCCGCGGCTCCATAACCTTCAATATTCCCGCCGCACGGCGCCAAGTTAAGGTATGCTTCCAGTATCTCTTGTTTGGAAAGACATATTTCAAAAAAAATAGCATAGAATATCTGTTTAATCTTTCCTGGAATGTTTCGGGTGTAAAGCCCATAGCGCAGCCGGGCAAGCTGCATAGTGATGGTTGACGCCCCCATACGGCGGCTTTTTTTGATGTATGTTTCAAATGCGGAGCGGAAAACAGCCGCAGGATTAACGCCTATATGGTTATAGAAATACTTGTCCTCCTGAAGCAGAACTGCTTCGATAAGCTCCGGTGGAAAATCCCCCAGCCTAAGACGGACCCGGTACTTATCGTCCTCTGTTAAAAAGATATTCAGCAAAGCGCCTGACCTGTCGGTATAAACCCGCGAAAAGGATATACCCTTAAAGACATCAAAAAAAACGGCCTGATATATAAGGAATGACAGTAAAATCAGAAAAAGTGCGGCAAAAATAATTCTTGCCTTGCGGATAGCAGGGTGAACAACATGACATTTGCCCCGGAAATTCTGTTTTTTAAGACGAACGGTCTGTCTCATGGAACCTGTGTAAGAATGGCATATTAATATGGTATAATGTACCAAATTATAAGCGGGATTACAAGCATTACAGCAATTTTACTTTTGAGTCCCCTCCGAAAAGTCCGCAAAGTGTGATATAATAAAAACAGCGGGGAAATATGTTTCAGAAAAGCATAGTGCAAGAAGATATGTTCAAGCCGGCATCCTAGGAGCCTGT
>JAISQR010000321.1 GCA_031274035.1 Treponema sp.
TCCGCAGAAGTTTTGCCTGGTATGATCTTTTTTTGAAATAAAGTGATATATACCGTACATAACTGCCCGGCAGGCTGAATCTTTTCATTTTATTGCTCTCTTCATATCCCGGTATAAACGTATTAGGCAAAAAGGTAAACGCCATGTTTTCCTCAACCATACGATAACAGGTCTGCCAGTTATTTGTTTCAAAAAACACCTGGGGCGTAATATTAAAATCGGCAAAAATCCTGTCCGCCATTGACCGCATAGGACGGCCCCGTTCAAACAGCGCAAAGGGCTTCCCGGACATATCAGAGGGATCACAAACGGGAAAAAAATGCCCCCTTTCTTTTTTTCGGGAAACCGGAATGTATTTTTTCGGGGTTAATAAAATAATTTCTTCATCATAGAGGGTGATATGCTCAAGCATATCGTTCGGCGGAATAGCCCCGCCGGCAAAGGCCATATCCAAATTATCGGATAAAAGAAGTTTTTCAAGGGTATTAACATTTGCTTCGAGCAGCCGGAGCTGGCATTTGGGATGTTTTTTATAAAAAACAGGTATTACCTCGGGCAGTATCTGCGCTGAAATCTGCTGGCTGCACCCTATGGACAAGCGGCCTTCGTCCTCGTTTTTTATATCTTTAATCCGGTTTTGCAGCTCATACTGAATGCTCAGGGTTTTTCTTGCAGCTTCCACATAACATTCGCCGCCGTAGGTAAGGCTCATGGCATCATCCCTGTTAAAAAGCTTCAGCCCCAGTTCTTCTTCAATGTTTGATATAAGGGCGCTCAATGACGGCTGGGTTATATTGAGTTTACCCGCAGCCCGGGTAATGTTCCCTTCTTCCGCCACGGTTAAAATATACCTTAACTGTTTGTCTGTCATAAACCGGCCTCCATAGTCATACTATTTTATCTATGAAAATCATAAAAATAATAGTATTTGACTTATAATATATACCACCTTACCATTTTCTTATCAAGGGCCCGGGAACCTCTGAATATCACTATCATGGAGGATTATTACAATGGCGGAAAAAACCAAATGGTATGTTTTTAAAAAGGTAGATCATCTGTTCGGTATTCATATTAAGTTCTTCCTGCCCATCGCTCTGATTGTCTGCGGGGCGGCTCAATTCGAAATTTTACCCGAAGGTTTTGTCGGCTCCCTGGCTTTTCTCTTTGCCATGGGGGGAATATTGTCATGGATAGGCATGATTACGCCCATCATTCGGGAGATAGGGGGCTTTCTTATCCTGCCCCTTTTCGGTTCTTCACTGCTTTTTAAGGCCGGCCTGATTTCCGAACTCAGCGTAAACGGCGCCAAACTCCTTATGGGCAACGGGTTTCAGATGGTTTTTGTATCCGCCATTGTGGTGGGCTCAATTCTGGCCCTGGATCGCAAAATCCTTCTGGCCTCGGTGATCAGGTATGTTCCGGTACTGATCATTTCCCAGGTTTTTGCCCTGGGTTTTGCCTTTGTTTCCGCCTTGATTACCCGGACAAGTTTTTATGACGCCGTATTTTTTATAGCCGCCCCATGCATGACCGGAGGAACCAGCGGCGCCGTCGCAACCCTGCCGGCCCTGTACTCTTCCATCCTGAAAACAGACATGAGCGCTCTCGGCGGAAAACTTCTGGCTGTCGCCATGATCGGAGAATACATCGCCGTTCTTTTTGTGGTGATTATGCACGTATTGGCGAACAAATATCCCGCCTTTATGGGCAACGGCAACGGAGAACTTTTACAGAAAGAAAGCCCCGCCCTGCAGGAAGCCCGTAAAAATTGGGTGCCCTATGAAAACGCCTCTTTGGACTACAGCGAACTGGGAGGCGGCTTCTTTTTATCCCTGGCTGTAATGGTCGGAGGAGCGCTGCTTTCAAAAATAATACCCCAGATTGTATATGTGGCATGGGCGATTATAATATGTATAGCCGCAAAATGGACGGGTTTCTTTTCAGATAAAATATGCCGGGCCGCCAATTATTGGTCCCAATTCGCCATGAAAAACATTATCGTAATCCTCGTTACCGCCCTTGGCCTCAGCTCCAACAGCTCCGCTTCAATGGCATCGGTGTTCAGCTTTTCCACTATTGTCATCATCATTTTGACCTTCATAGGCGCCGTATTGGGGGCCATGTTCGCCAGCCGCCTGTTCGGCCTCTACAGGTACGAAGGGGCCCTTACCGCCGCCATGTGCTCCTGCAATATAGGGGCTTCGGGGGATCTGCAAATGCTGACCATAACCAACCGTTTGCAGTTGATTGCTTTTGCTACTATTTCAACCCGTATAGGCGGCGCATTGATGCTCCTGGAAATCAGCATCATCTTTCCGCTTGTCACAAGGGTTTTGGGATAATACAGGGGGCCTCTAAAAACTGAAATTTTTAGAGGTTTTATAGGAATTTGAGGGGATATTTTTTCCCTTAAAAATAAAGAAACTAAGGAGTAAGATTATGGAAAACCAGTATGAAGTGGTATGGCCCCTGGGCAAACTGGGTATGAAAAAAGGCAGCCTCGCCCCCCGGCTTGATAATTTGGAAGGGAAAACCATTTTGGAATTGTCCCATTATTCTTACCGGGGGGATGATATTTTCCCTGTCCTGAGGGAAGCTCTGAAAAAGCGGTACAAAAACATTACGGTGATCGACTATGACCAGTGGGGGAATTTCAGGGATTACAGAAAATACGGGGTGGAGTATGAAAAATACGAGGGCCTTGCGGACCTGCTGAAAAAAGACAAGGTGGACGCTGTGGTAATAGGCATAGCCGCCTGCGGCGCCTGCACCCCCGCGGTGGTCCGTATGGCTGCCGCCATTGAAAAATGCGGCATTCCCACCGCGTCAATTGTCATAAGCGGATTCCTGGCCCAGGGAAAACTGGTGGGAAAAAGCCAGGGGCTTCCCAACATCAATATCGCCGAATATCCCGGCACCATGATGACCGATACCATGGAACAGTTGACCGATAAGGTAAATAACGTTCTCACCGATAATGTGGTTAAATGCTGGACCACATTGCAGGATATTCCCGTTGAAAAAGAAGCAGCGGTAAACGAACCAAACATGAGGGACATAGTATTTTCAGGGGATCTTATCCAGGTAAACGATCACTATTATGATCAGCTTTGGACCGACGGCCTCCCCATCATACCTCCCACCATAAGGGAAGTGGAAAAATTCCTGACCTACACAGGCCGGAAACCCGAAGAAGTAGTCGCCGTTCTTCAGCATGAAAACCGGGAGGCGACGATCTGGAATATTGCCGTCAACGGGGTCATGGCAGGATGTAAGCCTGAATATATGCCCATTCTTATTGCCATAGTGGAAGCCATATCCGAACCCCGTTTCCGGGTTTACGATTTCGGCATTACCCCCGGAACAGAACCCTTGATCATCCTCAGCGGCCCTATTATTAAAGACCTGGATTTCAACTACGGACAGGGAGTGATGAGGCTGGGCCGCCGCCCCAATTCAAGCGTGGCCCGTTTCCTGAAAATCTTCATGCGCAACATCTGCGGTTTCCGCCTTCCTCCGGGAGCGGGGGACAAGGGAAGTATAGGGCAGAATTTCAATGTGGTCCTTGCGGAAAACGAAGGGGTCGTAAAAGAAATGGGGTGGAAGCCCTACAGTGTTGACCAGGGATTTTCCGAAAACGACAACATTGTCACCGTCACCAGCTCCACCGCCATGAGTTATCCGTTGTACAGCGCGGGAAGCACCGCCATTGAACACCTGGAAACCCTGGCTGAAATTGCCGGCCGGAAGTTCTGGGCCGTCTTTTCCACATTTGCGGTACATTGCCTTGAGTATTATCCTCTGCTCATGATTGCCCCCCCGGTGGCGAAAATACTTGCCAAAGACGGCTATACGAAAGACGCCATCAAAGAATATTTCTTTAAAAATGTCCGGGTCAGCGCCGCATGGATAGAAAAATATGTTTTTGATTTTCACGGGGTGTATCTCAATATGAATGAAAAGGTGAAACAAGGGATGCTGCCCCCTGAATACGGCGAATCGGAAGATCCCCAAAGGATGGTCAAATTTGTCCCTGAGCCAAAATCCATACAGATTGTTGTGGCCGGCGATCCTGACCGGAACCAAAGTAAAGCGTTTTTCAGTAACGGTTATATAGGGGTTCCCACCAGCAAAAAAATAATCCTTCCCGGGGACTGGCAAAAACGTCTGAAGGAAAATTCCTGATCGATGGATGGATCGATGGATCGATGATCCCATGGGGCTGTCCCTTGTTTCCGGGGCAGCCCCTATTTTCCAAAAACAGGAGTTTGTACAATGTCTGAACATGAAATATACGATATTCTTATTATCGGAGGGGGGCCCGCGGGGATGACCGCCGCCCTTTACGCCGCCAGGGCAGGAAAAAAGCCCTGTATAATAGACAAAACAGGCTTCGGAGGGCAGATCACCCATTCCCCCAAGGTTGAAAATTTTCCGGGCACCATGGAAATGAGCGGCAACGATTTTGCCAACCGGATGGCGGAACAATTACTGGCCCTGGATGTGTCCGTGGAAATGGGAAATGCCGCCGGAATTCAACAGGAGGGATCATACCATGCGGTCCGTACCGAAGAAGGCGGTCTCTACAGAGGCCGGTCTGTGATCATTGCATCAGGGGCAAAACACCGCACCCTGGGGATCACCGGCGAAGAGGAATGGACAGGGAATGGGATCTATTACTGCGCGGTCTGCGACGGGCCTTTATTTAAAGACAAATCGGTGATCCTTGTGGGCGGCGGCAACAGCGCCTTGCAGGAAGGTATCCATCTTTCCGATATATGCCGGGATATTACCATGGTTCAAAATTTACCTGATTATACGGGGGAGATAAAATTACGGGAAACAGTTTCGACCAAGCCCAATGTACGGGCTGTTTTTGGAACCGTGGTTAAAGACTTCATTGTCAATAAGGGGCGGCTTGAAGGCTTAAGGCTTCTGGAATCCGGCACAGGAAAAGAAACCGATCTGAAATGCGACGGGGTTTTTGTCGCCATTGGCCTGGTTCCGGAAAACGAAGCCTTTGCCGGTGCGGCGGAACTGGACCAGGACGGATATATAACGTCAGGTGAAAACTGTCTTACCAGGACGGCGGGTGTTTTTGCCGCCGGGGATTGCAGGGTCAAAAATGTACGGCAGCTGACCACAGCGGTAAGCGACGGGGCCATAGCCGCCCTGGCGGCCTGCCGTTATGTCGATCAACTTTAACCCGGGCCTTAACAGGGGCGGCACCTTACGGAGAGGGGGGAACAGGGGCGAACAATTTATGGGCCAGTTGAATAAACTCGGTCATCACTTTTGAAAAACGGGCGTTTTTTCTATAGCACAAAAAGGTATGCCGGTAATGGCTGCCATCCAGGGAGAATTTTTGAAATTTTTCACTTTTTATTTCCCTGCGCGCATCCGGCAGAATGGTAAAGGCTATACCGGACTCGGTTATGCGCAGGCAGGTCTCCCAACTATCGGTTTCCAGAATAGTATGGGGGACATACCTGGCTTCCGAAAAAATTCGTTCCACTATAATTCGTAATTGATGACGGGGCTTCATAAGGACAAAGGGCGCCTTTCCCAGGCTTTGCAGGCGGACCACAGGGTATGCTTTTTTATTTGTTTTTGATAAAACTGCCGGCTTAAACCCCGACGGCGCAAAGAGCAGCATTTCTTCCCGGTACAGAGGCTCGCATTCAACGGCGCTGTGGTTTATCATCCTCCCGCTGAAGATAAGATCCAGCATCCCCGAGAGCAGCTGCTTTTCAAGAACCGCGGGGGAGTCCTCGGTTAATTCATACAACACGCCGGAATATTGATGAATCAAGGCGGGCAGGATCACGGGAATCACAAAAGGAGAAAGCAGGGGCCCGCAGCCCAGGCTTAAACGCCCTTGGGAAGAATCCTGAATATCGTCAATTTGGCGGCGGAGATCCTTCAGGCTTCCCAGTATGTTTTCCGCGGTTTGTACATATTTTTCCCCTTCACAGGTTAACCTCATGGGCGAAAGGCTGCGGTCGAAGATCTTTGCCCCAATATCCCGCTCCACAGCAGCCAGTAAATTGCTCAATGAAGGCTGGCTGATATTCAATTTTTGCGCCGCGCCGGTGATGTTGCCTTCTTTCGCGATAGCCAGGATATATTCCAACTGTCTGTCTGTCATGGTCTCATTCCCTACCCATAATAAAAAACCTATTGTATGTATTTTATAAATAGTATTTTACAAATAGTCAATCACCGTTTACACTACATCATGGACTCTGAAAAAGAGAAAATCATACAGGAACTTCGCGAAACCGGCCCGGGCAGGAAAGTTGACCAGGAGCTGCTGGCCCGGTTCCCGGTAAAAAAAACAGAAGAGTTGATGATTCCCGCCAGAAACGGCGAAACCCATGTTTTTGTTTATTATCCCGAAAACAACGGGACGGTTCTGCCCCTTTACATCAATATCCACGGCGGCGGATTTGTGAAAGGCCACCGTGAACAGGACGTGGTGTTCTGCCGCAACATCGCAAGCCGCCTGAATTGCGTGGTGGCGGATATAGATTATGTTACCGCACCGGAACAGAAATACCCCTATGCCCTGCACCAATGTTACGATGCGGTAAAGTGGTTTTACCAAAACCCGGAATCAGAAAAATTAAGGGTCAAAATCGCGAATAAAAAAATAGCGGTGGGGGGGCACAGCGCCGGGGGCAATTTAACTGCCGCCTTGGCCATCATGTCCGGGCAGACCGGGGAATTTTCCACGGCGCTGCAAATTCTCGATTATGCCCCGGTGGATATGTATAGCCCCCCTGAATTAAAACGTAACGCGTATACGAACAAGGGGCTTTCCCCCGGCAAATGCCGCCTGGGCCAGAGCCTGTACATCGATCCGGAACAGGCCCTGGAACCCTATGCATCTCCCTTATTCGCCCCTTTGGAAATGCTCGCCGGGCTTCCTCCGGCACTGGTTATTACCTGCGGTGACGACTGCTTTGGCGAGGAAGCTGAACGGTATGCCTTTCGCTTAATGGAGGCCGGGGTTGCGGTCACCATAAAACGTTTTTTGGAAAGCCATCACGGTTTTACAATTCGCCGGGTTGACGAATTTGAAGCGGCGGAGCGGATGATTGTGAACGCTTTGGAACAATCTTTTAATTTATAGTCACCCCGGCAAAGCCGGGGGATTACCTTTTAATTTATAAGGAGGATGAGGATGAAAAGCTGTAAAGTGCTTATGCCCATTGGGAGCTTAGGCGGCGGTATCAACCAGGATGCCTTTGACAACGGAATTGCCATGGGGCCTGACGTGATCGCCGTGGATGCGGGTTCAACCGATTCAGGGCCGGCCTATCTGGCTAACGGTATGTGCAAATACGGGCGGCGTATGTTAAAAAACGATTTGAAAATTTGCCTTATCGGCGCGAAAAAAGCGGGCATCCCCCTGTTTGTGGGAAGCTGTGGCACCTGCGGCACCGACAATATGGTGGATGAATGTGCGGAGGTCGCGGCGGAGATTTGCCGGGAAGAGGGCTTCCATGCCAAAATCGCCAAGGTCTATTCCCAGCAGAAGGCCGAAACCTTAAAGCAAAAATGGGACCAGGGGAAAATTCACGCCCTTGAAGGCGCGCCGGAAGTGAACCGGGAAACCTTTGATGAATGTTCCAACATTGTCGCCCTCATGGGGGCGGAGCCCTTTATCGAAGCCTTCAAAAACGGCGCCGACGTGGTGCTCTGCGGCAGGGCCACCGATACGGCTATTATTGCGGCCCTGCCCGTATTTAAGGGATGTTCCCCGGCGGCGGCCTGGCACGGCGCCAAAACCGTGGAATGCGGCGCCCAATGCGCCGACAACAATGACGGACTGGGGGTGTTGCTCACCGTGGACGAAGAAGGGTTTCTGGTAACCCCTCTGCTCCCCAACGCCCACTGCACGCCTTATACGGTTTCCGCCCATCTTCTGTACGAAAACACGGACCCTTACCGGCTTACGGAACCTTCGGGAACCATGCTCACCCAGGATGCGGTGTACACCCAGAAAGACGAACAATCAACCTATGTGACCGGATCAAAATTCGAACACGCCAAACAATACACCATGAAGCTGGAAGGCGCGGCCTGCGCGGGGTATCAAAACATCAGCCTGGTGGGGATAGCCAACCGCAAGGTAATGGCGGACCCGGAAAAGTGGATCCGCAACATCAGCGCCCACGTGGAAAAGTATATCAAAAAACTCGGTGTCCCCCATGAGGATTATTCGTTTAACTTCAAGGCTTACGGCTACAACGCCGTCATCGAAGGTCCGCCCCCTGCCGGCACCCCGCCGCCCAGGGAAATAGGGATGCTGCTCACGGTTACGGCAAAAACCCAGGAACAGGCAACCCAGGTGGCAAAGGTGTTTAACCCCTTCCTGCTGCACTTTCCCGCAGACTACGATGCGGCAACCGGCGCCCACGAACAATTGCCCAGCTTTGCCTTTCCCTTTTCTCCGGTAGACTGCCCCCGGGGCGCTACCTATGAGTTTAAGCTGCACCATGTGGTCGATGTGGACGATCCATTGGAATTGGTGCGTTTTGAATATGTGGAGGTGTAACATGATACAGGTAAAAGATATTGCCAAATATGTGCGTTCAAAAAACGCGGGGCCTTTTTGGGCGACTATTGAAATTTTTTGTGACGACGACGAGTCCTATAATAAAATAAAGAACTCATCCAAAATCACCAAAGAAAAAGTTGCCGAACTCTACCAGGTGAATGCCAAGCTGGTTAAGGAGTTTTATGTGGACAGCATCAGGGTGATCAAATTTTCTTACCCGCGGCCGCTGCCTTCGGGGCATAAGTATGAAAACGACATGCACACCGGGCAGCAGTATATACGCCTGGCGGAAGCGGAAGTTTAAGCCCCATGGCTTAAACCAATTCGGTTAAATTCGCCGCTCATGCGGCGTACATAGGAGACAATATGTTAGTTTGGGCAACCGTTTTATTATTGGCGATTCTCGTGATCCTTCTTTTAAAATCCAATTTCCTGCCGGGCAATGTCATGGCCTTGGTGCCCCTCATCGTCGCGCTTGCCATAGGTACGGGGTTTGAAAAAACCCTGGGGG
>JAISQR010000069.1 GCA_031274035.1 Treponema sp.
AGGGATAGCAGCGGAAGGCGATTCGGGCTATACTAAGCGCCCATGAATAGCGACACGGAAAAAGCCCTTGAAGGGATGATTCTTTCGACCTCAGGCTGGCGGGGGGTTTTCGCGGAATCCGGCGGCGGGGAAAGCGCCGAAACCGGCATTTCCCCTTCCCATAGGATCATAGCCGCCGCGGCGGCCCAGGCTTTCCTGGAATTTCCGGCCCTCCGAAACAGGGCTGCCGGCGGAACAGGGGAGATCATCCTCGGCAGGGACACCAGGCCCACAGGGGAAGCCGTTGCCGCCGCCATGATCCCTGTGATCCTTGCCTCAGGCTTTGGGCTGCGGTATATTTCCGCGGCCGCCGCGCCGGAGATTGCGGCCTATGCCGGGAGCCGCGGGAGCCCTTTCATCTATATAACCGCAAGCCACAACCCCATAGGCCATAACGGGATCAAATTCGGCCTCGGCGGCGGGGGGGTGCTGCCGGGGGCCGAAGCGGCGGCCCTGGCGGAGCAATTCAAGGAACTCCTCGCCTCGGAGGAGCGGACGGGCCGCCTGGGGGAGATCCTGGCTTCGCCGCCGGCTGCCGAAGAGGCGTATTCTCTCTCCGCCCGGTACAAGGAAGAGGCCCTCAAAGCCTACACCCTGTTCACCGGGGAAACGGTAAGCGGCCGGAAAGGGGATGAGGCCGGGGAACTCCTGGGCGTCCTGAGCCGGGGCGTCAGGAAGCTCAACCTCGGGATCGCCGCGGATTTTAACGGCTCCGCCAGGACCCTTTCCATAGACCGGGACTTTCTCTCAAATCTCGGGGTGAAGTTCTACAGCATCAACGACAAACCCGGGGAGATCCGCCACCGCATCGTCCCCGAGGGCGAATCCCTGGAACCCTGCCGGCTTTTCCTGGAAGAACTGCGCCGGAAAGAAGCGCCGGCGGGCCCGTCGGTTCTCCTGGGCTATGTACCCGACTGCGACGGGGACAGGGGGAACCTGGTTATCTGGGACGAAGGGGAAGAGCGGGCGCGGATTCTGGAGGCCCAGGAGGTTTTTGCCCTGGCCTGTGCGGCCGAGCTGGCCTATATGGTCTGGATCGGGGATCTCAAGTACGACAATACCGGAAACGCCCTGGTTCCTGCGGCCCTGGCGGTCAACGATCCCACATCCCTCAGAATAGACCGCATAGCCAGGGCTTTTGACGTGTCTGTGTTCAGGGCCGAAACAGGGGAAGCCAACGTGGCGGCCCTGGCCGGGAAACTCCGCGGCCAGGGCTACCTGGTGAGAATCCTGGGAGAAGGCTCCACCGGCGGCTCCATCATCCACCCTTCGGCGGTGCGGGACCCTATAGACACGGCGGCCGCCGTTCTCAAGCTCCTGGCCATCCGGAGCGAAGGCGGCCGCCGGGGGCTCTTCGATATCTGGCGGGGCCTTTCGGATCAGGGGGGAAGCTGCCGGGAGGATTTCACCCTCTCCGACATCATCGCCTCCCTCCCCGCCTTCGTAACCACCGGGGCCTATACGGAAGAAGCGGTGATGACGGTGAAGACGGGCGATCACGGGGAGCTCAAGAACCGGTACGAAAAAATATTTTTAAGGGACTGGGAGGCAAGGAAAGAGGAGCTTAAAGCCCGGTACGGCATAACAGGCTGGGATGTAAGCGCCTACATAGGAACCGAAGAAAAACGGGGCATATCCCGCTTCGGCGACGCCGGCAGGGGGGGCCTCAAAATCGGCTTTACCAACGCCGAGGGCCGGAAAACCGCCTGCATCTGGATGAGGGGCTCTGGAACCGAACCGGTATTCAGGGTCATGGCCGACGCCGAGGGATCGGACCGGCGCTTTGAACGGGATCTTATAGCCTGGCAGCGCCGGATGGTACTCGAAGCGGACTCGCTTTAGCGCGGACTCGCTTTAACAAGGAGAATTTATGGGACTCAGGGGAGAGATCTTTTCAACCAAAGTAGGATTGGAGAACAGAACTTACTTTTTCAATGTAAAAGAAAACCGGCTGGGGGATCTGTACCTCAATATCGTGGAAAGCAAAAACAAGGAAACCGGCGGCTTTGAACGCCAGTCGGTGATCGTCTTTGCGGAGGATCTCCGGGAATTCCTCACCGGCTTTGACGAATCCCTGCGGGTTTTGGAGAAGGCGGTAAGGGAGCAAAAACGCAACGCCGCCTCCGAAGGCCGCCCCAAAGCGCCGCGAAAGCATGACGGCGACAGGCCGCCGGGAAAGCAAGGCGATAGGCCGCCAAGGAACCATGACGACAAAGGGCCGCCAAAACCCAAAGGCCGCAGGGTGGTAGTCAGGAAGGAAAAAGGGAGCGAGTAGAAGCGAAACCGGGGAAGCGCCCTCAATTTCGTTTCTCAGATAATTTCAGGCATCTGCAGCGCCGGGAACAAATGAGCGTTTTGGGAGAGGAAGTTGCATGCCCCTGCCATAAGCCGCGCATACTCAGGAAATTTATCATCGGTCATGGTCATAACCGGACCGGAAATACTAAGGGCTCCTGCCACAATCCCCTCCGCGCTGCGTATGGGCATGGCAATACATCTCACATTATGACCTTCTTCTTCATTGTCCACAGCATAGCCAAGTTCCCGGTACTGCGCGAGGGCTTTTTTAAGTTTAACCGGATTAGTAATAGTATTGGGAGTGGACCGGGGCAAGCCCCATTTGGCTATTACGGCGTTAACCGTTTCTTCGCTCATATAGGCGAGCATGGCCTTACCGCAGCCGGTACAATGCATGGGCAAAGTTTTGCCATAAACCGAATAGGTTATGGAACGTTTGCTGGGATACATACATTCCAGATAAAGTACCCGTCCGTTGATATGGGTAGTAAGGTAGATAATTTCCCCGGTACGGATCTGTAATTCTTCCATAAAGGGTATCGCGTATTGTATCACCGGCAGCGAAGCCCTCATATTGTAACTTAACTCCATCAGCTTAAAACCAAGACGGTAGTTTTGCGAATTGTGTACCCTGAATAAATACCCCGCGGCTTCCAGGGTCCTTATCATATTGAGGAGGGTACTCTTGGGCATTTTAAGCATGCGGCTTAACTGGGTAAGGTTCAGTTCCGCTTGTTGGGGCGAAAAACATTCCAGAATAAGCAGGCTTTTAGCTATAGAGTTTACCTTTGTTTTGTATTCTTTTATCTTGAGAGTCCGTCTAAGGAGATCTTAATGCCTTATAAAAAACTGGACAATGTAACCAGGAATCTGGAATTCCTGGAAAAAAACATAGACGAAGTTCATTGCGGGGAAGTCGAAAAGCGCCACTTGGACGCTCTGCATTTTAAACCTGAAGCAGTGCCGCCGCTGGGTATTGTCACCAAAGCTCCGGAAGAACTGCTGCCCAGAGACGAAGCGTTTTATAATCCCGAAGTGATGCTCCACAATGAACTTTTGGACAACGAGCCCATGCTGGGGAACATTATAAATTCGGTCTATACTAAAGACGATTTTCCTTATCAGGTACGCAGTAATCACGGTATAACCATGACCCACAGCATATTGGGCGGAAAGTACCAATGGATCTCCATGTTCGCCGCCGGTTATATGTTCCAGACCTATGAACACATGACCAAGGTAATGAACGGCCCTATAGGCCAAGAAGTTTTTGACCGGGTAGTCAAAGAGCAGGGAGTACGTCCCCTGGGCTCAGAATATTTGGGAACCCGGCAAATCAACATGGTCGAAGACAAACCCATACGGACTCCGGCGGATCTCAGGGGCGTTAACATCAGAATGCCCAATTCCGATGCGTGGATATTCCTTGGGAAAGCCCTTGGCGCGAATCCAACTCCCATTTCCTTTACGGAATTGTATATGGCCCTTCAAACCAAAACCGTGGACGGTCAGGATAATCCGCTCCCCACGAACAAGAACGCCAAATTCTACGAAGTAACCAAATCCGTCTCTATCACCAATCATATTATTGACAGTGTTTGGCCGACCATCAACGAAGCGAAATGGCAGTCCCTTACCCAACAGCAGAAGGATTGGGTTATGGAAGGAGTCAGGGTCAAAAGGTGTATGAAGCGGATTTACAGGCCTTCGCAAGCCATGTGCTGCCCCAATATCTTAACTGAGCCATCGCCGGGTTTTACGCCATCCTGATTTCGATATTCGCTTACCGGGCCCTGGGGCCTAAAGATTTCTGGAAGGTCCTGCTGGATTCCATCAGAGACATCGGCGCCACCAGCATCATGATAGGCGCCGCCGCGATAATTTCCTATATTATCGCCCGGGAACAAGTCGCCGCGAATCTGGGGGCATGGATTATCAATATTGCGTCGAATAAGTATTTCTTCCTCTTCCTCACCAATGTGGTGATCCTCATCCTGGGTATGTTCATTGATACCGCTACAATCCAGCTTGTTTTTGTACCCATCCTGATTCCGGTAGCCACGGCGATGGGGATAAATCTTATCCATTTTGGGGTTGTGGTTACCTATAATATGATGGTGGGGCTTTGCACACCGCCTTTCGGCATGCTGCTCTTTATTACTTCGGGAATTTCAGGAACCCCTCTTAAAAACATTATCAAAGAGATTTTACCCCAGCTGGTGGTCATGATCATCGTTCTTTTTTTAATAACCTATTTGCCTCAGTTGGTACTCTATTTGCCAAAAATTTTTGGGTTGATATAAGGAGTTACTATTATGGTTAAACCATTTTGCGGGTGCTGGCCCACCATGATTACGCCTTTTACCGATGACAATAAAATTGATTTTAAGGCAGTGGAAAAACTGACGCATTGGTATATTGATAAGGGCTGTGACGGCATATTTGCGGTCTGCCAGTCCAGCGAAATGTTTTTCCTCTCGGAACAGGAAAAAATTGATCTTGCCAGGGCGGTGAAAGACGCCGCCGCCGGCAGGGTCAAGGTGATTGCCTCCGGCCATACCGCCGATGACAAATCAAAACAGATCGAGGAACTGGGACGTATGTCGGAAACCGGGGTAGATGCGGTGGTTCTGGTGAGCAATAGGATGGCAAAACAGGACGAAGGGAACGATGTATTTAAAAATAATTTTGATGATATTCTGCGTCAGCTCTCCGGCGTAGTTTTTGGCCTCTACGAATGTCCTTATCCATACCTCAGGCTCATCACTACGGATTTTATAAAAGACTGCGCGGAGAAAAAGCGCCTCGTTTTTCTCAAGGATGTAAGTTGTTCCCTGGCTGTTGAGAAAGAACGGGTCGCTGCCGTTGCGGGTTCGGATATTGCCCTTTTTAACGCAAATACCGCGACTTTGCTTGATTCCCTTATAGCGGGCTACGACGGGTTCAACGGAGTTATGGCCAATTTTCATATTGATATTTATAAATGGCTATACACCCATTTTAGGACAGAATCGGAATTAGCCCGTGAAGTAAGTGATTTTCTTACCGTTGCGGCGGTTTCCGAAGTTAGAGCATACCCCGTGAACGCCAAATATCACCTCAATATTACCGATGTACCCATGAGTATCCATACCCGGAGCAAAGATAAGAATATCCTAAACGAAAACGCCCGGCTTGAGATTGAAAGCCTTGTACGCATGGAAAAAGCCATGAGGGCAAAACTGGGTTTTAATTAACCGTAATGATTCAAAGAGGATCATAAACGCCCTGTTTGATTTCATGTATTATATGCAGGGCCTTTTCTATCATTTCATCACCGATACGGCGAAAGTATTTATCATAATCCAATACCGGCCTGCGGACTTTGAAGGTTTTATATATTCCCTGGCGGTATAAAAGATGTTTAAAAAAATGCAGGGAGATGTCGGTATATTGATTTGAAAAGGCAATAACCGGCTGTATTTTTTCGTATAACGCAACCGCCTTGTCACGGCGTCCCTTCGTATATAATTCATATATTTTACAATACGCCTCATGGAAACCGGTGTTTGCCATGGCATGTACGCCCCGATCCCAGGCGTCTATAAGCTGTGTAATGCTCCATCCGCCTGAAACATGGAGCCGGTTTCCAGAAGCTTCAATAATTGCCGTATATTTGGGACCAGCGGGCAGGGTTTCCACCTTTACACAACGGAAACAGTCTATTTCATCAAAAAGCCTGAGCAGAAGATCTACCGGAACTCCGCCTCCGTGAATATCATAATCCTGAATCATTAAAACCGGAGGATTTAACGCCGCTATAGACCGGACATAGTCTTTATAGGATTCATCGTTTTCATAAGGAATATTTACCAAAATTCCATCTATATCAAAATGTAAAAGAGCTTTAACATTTTTAAGACATTCTTCTTTGTTCAGCGCGCTGGCGCCGCCGATCATTTTTACCCGGTGATTATTGGCTTCCAGCGCGGCCCGTACGATCTGTTCCCGTTCTCCGGAAGTTAGTTTATTAACTTCGCTTGCGACAACAGGGATTAGAAAGCCGCATATCCCCGCTTCAATGGCATTGTCGATATGCTTCTGGAGTCCGTCAATATCTATGCAATCGTCCTCGGTAAAGGGAGTATTCATTGCCGGCATCATCCCGAACATGGGGAACAGGGTTTTATTCATTACAAATCTCCATATGGTTTTACTCTTGGACTTGAACTATATCAGAGGTTAACGTAAAAAGCAAGAAACCGAAGATAGAAAAACCGTCCGGACTAACGCGCCTTAAAGCTCAGGCGCTGAATGGGCGAAGGGCCGTATTTGGCTATCGCCTCCTTGTGGGCCCTGGTGGGGTAGCCTTTGTGTTTTTCGTAGCCGTATTCGGGGTAAAACCAGGAATAA
>JAISQR010000465.1 GCA_031274035.1 Treponema sp.
TCTTCCCCTATACAAAAGTGGGCGGTCCCGTGAACCTTGCCTTCCACAAAAAGCCGGGCGGCGGCTTCCTCAAAAGCGCGGGTTTGCGCCATTTTAAGGTAAAGGCCGCCGTGTATTTCTTTGGACAACTGCATAGAAAACACCTCCTCCGAAGGATATACGGTTATTATGCATATCCTTCGGGGTTTTGTCAAATGTAAAGAAAAGAATTTTTTCTTTACATTTGACTATTCCCGGGAAGACTTAATGATGAACTTTACTCCCTTGTGTTCCCGGAGGGCGGTAAACCCCTCTTTCCAATTGTCAAGAGAAACGATCTTTGAAACAATTCTTTCCGGGGCAAGGGACCCCCTGGCCATTAAATCAAGGGCCTTTCGCCATGAAGATGGTTTCTGGGTTCTGCTTCCCACAAGCCGCAATTCCCTGGAAAAGAAAAGGCTGGTGTCTATTTCATTATATTGGCTTGAAAAAATACCCAATTGAACAATATCCGCCTTTTTTGCGGCAAGGGTCAGCGCCATATTAAGGGCTTTTATACTTCCCGAACATTCGATTACGGGGGATGCCCCCCTGCCGTCCGTTAATTCCCGGACAACAGGCCCGATATCTTCTTTCTGTAAATTTACCGTCCGGTTCACGCCCAGAGTCCGGGCAAGCGCCAGTTTATCCTCATCCTCGGATAATCCCGCCAGAATCACCGAACAACCCTGGCTCAGCAATACCATGGAAGAAAGCTGCCCCATGGCGCCGGGCCCCATAACAAGAACTGTATCCCCCGGGGAAACGGTGCCGCGTTCAAGACAGCCGTGAACGCAGCATGCCAAAGGTTCGGTTAAAGCGGCGGAAAGAAGGCTCACCGTATCGGGGAGCCTGTGAACACTTTCCGAGCGGGCAAGTACGTATTCGGCAAAACTGCCGTCGGCCTGGGTTCCAAGCCCCTGTCTGGCTGAACACAGGTTGTATTCCTCATTACGGCAGAACTCACATTCACCGCATACTGAAAAGGTTGTCTCACTGGTAACCCGATCCCCCACACGGCAGTTTTTTACATTCTCCCCAATATCCGACACATAGCCTGAGAATTCATGGCCTAATACAACCGGCGGTTTATTCCCCGGATAAAGACCGTCCCAGGTATGTAAATCGCTTCCGCAGATACCGGAATAAACAACCCTTATTTTAACCAGCGAATCCCTGGCCTCAGGTTCGGGAATATCTACAAGTTCAAGATTCCCCGGTCCCGGTTTTGTTTTCATGAGCGCTTTCATGGGAACCCTATTGCAGTTTTTTTATTATTTCTTCACAGACAGGATCCATTCCTATGTGGGTTACAAAGACGGTACCCGGAACAACAGGAATATCGGTTTTAAAATTTTGGGGGCCTATGGTAACTATTAAATCGGGTTTTGACTTGTCCAGTTTAAGTTCGTAGATGTTATCACCGCCAACTTCCGCCGGGACACCCCTTTTTTCAAGATACTCTTTTATATAGTTTACCGCAAATTCCCTCTTGTGATCCGAAGTTCCCGAGGCAACCAGTATTTTTTTCAAAGCACCCTCCGTTGTAATGCGGCGTTTAGTAGGTTCTTCCACCGTCCGCAAGAATTATCTGACCGTGCACATATCCGGAATCGGGCCCCGCCAGGAAACAGGCTAACTTTGCCACATCCTCCGGCAGGCCGAATCTTCCTATGGGTATTTTTTCAAGAAGCTTGTTTCTGGATTCTTCCGTAGGATATAGATGATCAAAGATATCGGTCATGATCACCCTGGGGGCAATCGCATTAACATTAACGCTATGGGGCCCCAATTCCTTTGCCACCGTCCGCATCAGGCCGTGCTGTCCCGCCTTGGAAGCGGCGTAATGACATCCGCCGCCGGTACCGGTTATCGCCGATCCGGAAGAAATAAAAATTATCTTTCCCGGATCATCCCTGTTTTTTTTAAGGAATTCCCCATGGAAAGCCTTGATTGTATAAAATGAACCGGTAAGGTTTATTCCCAGCACCCAGTTCCATTCATCAACGGTTATTTCCCCTATGCTCATTTTACGGCTTACTCCGGCATTGATAACCAGCACGTCCACCCTGCCGTATTTTTTTATGACCGCCTCTTTCGCGCCGCATAGCGAGGCATAATCGGCAACATTGGTCTTTACAAACAAGGGATCGGCCCCGTCTCTTTTTAGTTCTTCCTCAAGATCAAGGCCGGCCCTGTCATCGAAGTCCAAAATTACCGGTTTTGCGCCCTGTTTGGTCATCTCCGTAACAATGCATTTGCCTATACCTTTAGCGGCGCCGGTTACCACTGCTACTTTGTCTTTAAGAAGCATTCTTTTCTCCAGAAAAAACGAAGGATATCCGGAATTTCCCGGATATCCTTCGTTTCTATTATTTCAAAGCCTCAACAATTTTTTTTATATCGTTTTCCATACCGATACCGGTAAGAAACGACAGACCCCGAATCACCGGAACTTTCGGGTTTTCATACACGGTGGTGGTTACGATCAAATCGGCGCCGTCAATCTTTGAAGGTATTTCAGCAACCTTGCACTGAATTACATCAGCCTCGATATGGTTGGCTTTAAGCGCCTCCTGTATCTTGATGGTAACCACGGTCGATGTGGCAATACCGGTACCACAGGCAACCAGCACTTTCTTTCTGGCCATACCGGTTAAGCCTTGTCGCTTTGGGAAGCATAGGTCTTCTTGATGTCATTGCGTACCCAAATCCAAAGAAGGGTATATACCACAAGACCCGCAACGCCGGAAATAAACGCCGGGAAATTACGGAAATCAAGGAGCTTCAGGATTATCCACACCGTAATATGGGCGCTCATGTCAATACCGGATATCTGGGTTGCCCCTTCGGGGAAAGCAAAACCCACTTCATGCCCCATGGTTGTCGTAAGCTGGCCAAGGTTGGTGGCAAAGAAAAAGATAACACAGAGGATGACAATGGTATTGAGTATTGCCCGGAGAAGGTTGCCCCGGGAGGAAGCAACCGCCCAGATCACGGTAAAGGGAAGCACCGCCAGGTCCGCCAGGGGCAGAAGCTGGTTGTAGGGCAGAATAACCGCAAGAACAATGGTGATCGGGATCGCCAGAATCGCCACGGTAATAACCGTTGGATGCCCGGTACAAATGGCGGCGTCAAGGCCGATATACACATCTTTGCCGGGGAAGCGCTTCTGGATAAATTCCCTTGCCCCTTCGGATATGGGCATCAGTCCTTCCATAAGGAGGGAAACCATCCTGGGAAGAAGTACCATAACGGCGCCCATCTGAATGGCGATATTGATCACCGCTTTGGCGTCGTATCCGGCCAGAACGCCCAAAATGGCGCCAAGAACAAGGCCGATAACCATGGGTTCACCGGCAAAGCCTATCTTGTCTTTAAGATTTCCGGCGGTAAGATTGATCTTGTTAAAACCGGGGATGGCGTCGTAGACCTTGTTAAGCGCGTAGGTAACCGGCGCCCAGTTAACGGTTTCCCCATGGGGAAGGGAAATGCCCGGCAGGCCGAATTCATGTTCTACCGCCGGCGCCGTCCAGTCGGCAAGTTTGAATATAACCAGGGTGTTGATAAGGGCGCATATAACCGCTATCACAAGAGCGGTCCCGTCCCCGTAGACTCCTCTGGTAAAATAGAAAACCATGGCGCCGGGGAAGATTAGGTGCCAATAATTCCACAGGTCCACATCCATGGTCTTGGTAAAATTTACCGCCAAAAGCAGGATATTCAGCAGGAAAATCGAGGGGATAAGGATCATGGCAATGGGCGTTGCCCAGGTAATGGCCGCCCCTACGGGCCAGCCCACATCAAGAATACCAAGATTCACCCCAAGACGCTGGACCATTGCCTGACCGGCGGCTCCTACACCGCCGGTCAAAAGTCCTATTACCAGATTGATCCCCACAAATCCTATGCCGACGGTTATGCCGGCCCGAAGGGACTTGACGAACCCCTGCCCAAGAATAAGACCAAAAATGGTGAGCAGAATAGGCAGCATCGCTACGGCACCCAGGTCAAGGACCCACTGTACCGCACTTTTAATTAATTCCATAAAGACCTCCAACAAAAATGTCTTTCTTTGGCTATGCCGCTGTCATTATCCGTTTATTTTTCTGCATTTGTCAAGTTTTTTTTTAATTTTTTACAAATTCTATTTGATTTGACTTTTTTGGGTGGTTCTGGTAGAATACTGCCATGTTTAGACTGTTTGAGGGGATACTCAGGGATTTTTTGGGGAAATATGGCCGGCTTTTTCTGGATTTTTGTCTTGAAAACAGCTTTGTGGTAGGTGTTATTGTAGTATCCTACGGCATGATTTTGATAATCGCCCAGGGCAACCTGGATAAAATAGCAAAAAAAGCCCGGGAACTTGGACCTGAAGAGCTCTTTGAGAGTAAAAACCCCGCATTGATCCTTGAAAAAAGGGAAAGGGCCTTCTGGGACGAATTAAGGGCGGTTTCATCCTTTCCCTTTATCGCACACTCCACCGGGCTTTTTCTCCACAGCCTGAGCGTAAAAAACATGCAAAAATTGCTGGGCAGGTTTATTATTTATAAACAGAAAAACCACCTGTTTAAAAAGAAGTAATCCCTAATCGTGGGCGGGATTTTTCCGTATCTTTTCCACCGCGGCGGCAACCGCATCCCGCAGGGATTTTGCGTAGGAAGCGTCGTGTATTGCCTGGGCGGCGTACTGGGTGCCCAAAAGGGAAACCCGGTACAGGGGTTTTACCGTATTCAGCGCTATGGCGGCCATATCCACCACGCACTCGTTGCAGCGGCAAATA
>JAISQR010000519.1 GCA_031274035.1 Treponema sp.
ATTCAGACTGACTT
Source organism: Treponema sp. (assembly GCA_031274035.1). Taxonomy (GTDB): domain Bacteria; phylum Spirochaetota; class Spirochaetia; order Treponematales; family Breznakiellaceae; genus JAISNI01. The sequence continues at coordinate 15 of JAISQR010000519.1, forward strand.
TGTCAAGCGCAAGGACGCCGGGAAACTGTTTTGAAAGATCTTCCACACAGAATAAAACATCATGCGCGGCAGTCGCGGGTTCTGTGCTCGTCATGAAACCTCCTCTTCGTGATTTATAATGCTTTCTGGCATTATATTGCAAACGTTTTCTAAAATAGTATCGCCCGAATTTCAGAATATGTAAACAAAAATTTTCAAATTTCTTAATTCTTTATAATACAAAGAATTATAAGAAACAATCACGGAATGGCCCTGCCGGAATACGAAAAAATGTCATCCTGAGCTGAAAACGGCATGCCATAACGGACGGTGAAATTAAGAACGTTTACAAGAATGCCGGGAAAATTAAGCGGAAGATGCGGAGGGGCTTTATGTTAGCCCGCTCCGTACATCCCCGCTCATCCCTGGAAACGTATCACGAGGGTCTTAATCTTGAAGGGTTTGAAGGTAAGCGGTACGGCGTTCCCGGTAAAGGGCGGCGCGCGCCCGTTTTCTTCCAGCATATCGGTTTCGTATACTCCCCGGATCGCGCGGTTGCGATGATGATTGACGCTCCGGTAAGGGAACAGAGCGGGTCTTGTACCGCGGTCCCGTACCCCCGGCGCGGCCCATTCTACCGCGGAGGGTATCGGTTCATAGGCGGAATGTACGACGGCCGCCTGTTCAAAGGGACCGCTGAAAGGCAGGAGCGCATAGGTGAACCGGCGTTCCCCCCTGATCCGCGTCCCTGTCCGGCGGCAAGGGCGCGCGCAGCAGGGAAAGCCGCATGGCGCCCCCAAAAACATCGGGCGTTCTCTCCAGTCAACTTTTGTCTCAAAGCCAATCCGCCTATTCCCCGCGCCAGCAATTTTACTTTTAAGAAATTTAACCGCTAAAAGCACGAAAAAGGTTGGAAAAAGCGGCTTGAAGCCCGCTTTTTCCCTCAAATGTTCAAAAAATCTTAGGCCCAATTGCACATAAGTACCTGCCGTACTTCATAATAATTTTTTCTTATTATAATTTATAAATATCATTCTAACACTATCCTAAAAATATCTTTTTTAGCGTTTTCCTACCGAGAAACTGTAAGAAACATTGATTTGGGCTGAATAGCTAACTTTTCTGTAATCAGTATTCGCGCCGATGTAGTAGACATAAAAATTGAGCCTTGTACTAAAGGCGCCACATTTAGCTTGCACAAAGGGGATAAGATCAATACCCCGGTACTCCATAGCAGTCTTGTTAATTTTAGTGCCAATAGGAAAGTCAGCCCGAAGACCAAAATTGAAATTGTCAAGGCCGTAATAACCCATCCCAAAGCGAAGGTTATGGAAATAACTGTCGAAAAGGGAATCGTTGGTTTTAATGAAGAAACTGGGGGTAAGCGATAAAGCTATGCCTGAGCCTAATAAGTTATACACCTCGGCAAAAAATTTCAAATGTTTTATTAAAAGACCATATTTGTATTCTTTGGTATCTTTATCGTAGTCGTAGCCTTTGGCAATACCCATATTGTCAGTGTACAACTCGAAGTTCAACCAACCCAACCCTGAATGCAGACTATATCTGATAGCGGGGTTAAAGATAAATGTGGGAGGCATATCGCGGCTGTAGTATTCCCCAAAGAAATCGTAGTTGTCCGCCAGGTAAAATATCGGCATAAGCTGTAAGGACAGACGTAATGTGCCCGGACCTATCGGCAGAGAAAGGCGGGGGGTAATTGACAGATACAGCCAATCTTTTATGGGGGACAAATCGATGTTCGTCCAAGATTTTGCCGTATCTCCGGTGAGAATGCGGCTATAGTTGCCCAATCGCATATTCAGACTAAATCTGTCGGAAAATGATCTACTAAAGGCAATGTAGGGTTCTATATCAAAACTCAGGCCGCCGTTATTGGCGCCGGTGATGTTGTTAAAAGAAAACCACCCTCCGACTTCAAATTGTCCAATATACGGCAGGGGTTGAGGCGGTTTCGCGCCGTCTTTAATCGAAAAACTATCGGAATATAGCAGCCTTCCCGTTTCCGTTTCCAATACCTGAATATTTAAAATGGATGTTCCATTAAGATTTTTTATATCGCCAGCCAAAACATATTCTGCGCCCAATAAATGCCCTATTCTCTGAGCGGATTCATCATCTATAAGACCAGATAATCCAAGTCTCTGTTCTTTTAATACATCATTTATCTTCTCCCTCGAAATGGTCGTCAAAATTCTCCCTGCCACCAGTCCGTTTTCTAGCCATTGAATTATTTGTTGGCTTAAATTTGTATCTTGTGAAGAAATTCTCACTACTGCGATAGATCCGCTGTTTACGCTACTCACAATATTATTTGCAGCGGTTTGAGCGGCATTTTCATAAAGAGAAAGTTCACTTACTCCTCTACCGAAAGTCGGCAAAGCCATATATATAAAAATAGCAAATACCAAAAATACTTTTCCGTTTTGTTTCATATTTGCTGTCTCCAATATATTTCAAAGAAATTTAGGCAGTCTTGCATATAACTATAGAATGAACGAATTCGTTTTTTTTGTCGAGACAATTAGACGGGCCCCGGGGTAAGTTATACGGCCTAATGCCGGGTTTTATAAAAAGGGCGCATCCCAAGAACCCGCTCACGCGGGGGAGGGGGACCGGGCCAGAAAATAGCACGGCGAAGCCGTGTCCGCAAACATGAGCAAAACGGCCCGGCGCATACTGAAGCCTCTAACGTTATACTCCGGCAGCCTATCTTTAGATAGGCTGTGCGCCGGCTATCCGCTTAAAACCCTTGCGGGTTTGGTAAAGAAGTTTATTTACCGCCATCGGCGTCCCTTGCGCGCATGAGCGCTTAAGGGACTAAGCCAAACCCTTGCGGGTTTGGTAGGGAAATTATTTTACCGCCATCGGCGTCCCTTGCGTTCTCGTTATGCAAGGGATTTCGCCTGTTCCAATGCCTCAGAACGGGTTTTTTCGTATGCGTTATACGCGTCCGTCCAAGGCTGGAGCCGCTTGGGATAAGACTTGATCCTCATGACAATAATGAAAACATCGAGAGCGGCAACAATAAGCCCCAAAAGTACGCCAATAGCACTTGTCGTTACAAGCATAAGCCCAAATAACAGAAGGGCTACGATAAGAATGAGCCACAGCGTTCCAAACCGTTTCGGAGGAATCCCGGGGTGACGCGCGGCGTAAAACTGTTCTTCCAGCGATTTAAGCGCGGCATAATTCTGCCTTGTCGGATCGCGTTCAAATGTCAGCTTAACGTAGTGCTCCGTTTCCGTCACACTGACCAGGTCATCCCCCCTTTTTTCAAGATGCGAGTCTTTGTTTTTGACTTCCTGCGTGGTTTTGAGTTCCCATCCAAAAGTCTGCCACAGGTTAATCGTGTCCTCTTCCGCCGCCGGTGCTACGGAAATTGATTTGATTTCTTTTGCCATGATTTTACCCTCCTATAATTTGGTAAAAAGTTTATACATTAAACGAATGTAATTTTAAAAACCCTGAAAAAATTTCCCGGACCGGAGCAACCAAGGACGGCGGCGCTTTTGCGGAAATTTCAGATTTTTTTTCGTTTAACAGCCTATAGATGGGCCATATCCCGTAAAACAGTGACACCCTTTGCGTTAGGCCCTAGGAGCCTGTGGGACTTTGGTGAATTTTTGCATATTCATGCAAAAATTCCGATTAACGGGGCTCCTTTGGGAGTTTGCAAGGTATAATCGAACCGGAGGTTCGATTATACCTTACAAACTCCGAATACTCGAAGAGTACAGCATGCCCATTGATCGGGATTTTTTGCATAAACATGCAAAAAATCCACAAGTGCAATCGGACACGAAGTGTCCGCGGCTGCTAGAACTGCCGGATGGCGCGGACGCGGTACTTTTGCTCTCTATTACCATAGTAGGTATTCCCATGGCTGTCATAACTTTGCTCTCCATTGGAGAAATTTTCATACCAAACTCCCACCGTACCATTAGCCGCAATACCATTCGGAGTAGACGACCAGTACGCTTCATCCTTAAAACCTCCCAGCCCTATCCGTTTTAAGTTGCCGTACATCTGGTGCAGTTCGTCCCGGCTCGGCAGGAACCAGTCGTCATAGCCGTTGACAACCAGGGAGTCGCATATTTCGGCGGCCCAGTCAAAGCCGCCGCCTCTATCGATTGCCTGCCGCATAATATAGTCGGAGTTGGATTTCCCGGTTCCTACGGAACGCGCGCCCTGAATATCATCAACCGAGAACTCTTCGGCACACCAGAAGGTTTGCTTTTCCGTAGTCGCCGGGGCGGCTTCCAGATACTTCCAGTCACCGGCTCTGGGGTTGATATAGAATATAACGCCCCCGGCGGGGCCGGTATCGCCTACCTGGTATTCGCGGTCAACAGGCGGGGGAGTTTTTGCGGCCCGGCTATACGCGGCGTCATAAAAGACAACGCCGCGGGCAGGGCCGGTATCGCCCACTACAAAAGGTCCATCCGGGGAAGGCAGTGCGCTTTGCGCGGGAGCCGCGGCCTGTGCGCCCGAAGCCGCTCCGGCGTTTGGCGTTGTTCCTGACGCGGCGGCAGTTCTCGCCGGCGTTCTGGGGCCGCCGGTTAATGCCGCCAGGATTGAACTGCTGGGGATATTTTCGTTTAAGAGCCCCAGAACCGTCGCGTCCTTCACGCCGAGGGCCCGGACGGTTAAACGCCATAAATCGCCAAAGGGCGTTATTGAACCGGAGACAATGGTTTGGGCGCCCAATTTTTGCCCGATAGACTGGGCCGATTCATCGCTCACTTCCCCGGACAACTGGAATTCCATTTCCTGCTGTATCAACGCCAGGTTTGCCCGGTCAACCACGGTAAACACCCGGTCATTGACCACGTTTCCCGTAAGAACATCAATAACATACTCCGATAAAGGCGCGTACTCCGATTTGATGTTCAGGATAACCAGCTTGCTCCCCCGCGGGACATTCTTATTGATATAATCCGACGCCCGCCGGATTGCCGCGTCCAATCCGTCCTGCGCGGGAATTTCCGTTACCGCCGCTTCCTTTACAGCCGGTTTTGCCGCCGCCGCTTCGGTTACGGTCGTGTTTGTTACCGCCGCTTCGGTTCTGGATGTTCCCGGCCTGGCGGTGGCGCAGGACATGATAACAAGCGCCAAAGCCATAAACGCGAAAAAGTTCCTCTTCATACTATAACTCCTTATGATAAATTTGTTTTCGCGGCGGCGCGGATGCCGCCGCCGTTTCTTTTCAGTTCTGATAAGAAACGCGCCTTTCACCCATTTTTGGGTATTTTCGGTTTATAATACTACTATTTGGAAAATCATACAAGACATTAAGACCCATATTTGGAAATTTTTGATGCGGAATTGCTCTCTTTTGAGCAATCTTAGAAGTATGGGATTTAGGGAAAACCTGAAAGAAGAATTAAGCCTGAAAAATATGCTGGTTAAGGAGCTGGCCGTGAAATCGGGGGTAAAAAAACGCAGCCTGGATAAATATCTGACGGAGAACGGCTCCGTCCCTTCCGCCGAAGCCGCGGTCAAAATAGCCCGGGTCCTGGGGGTTTCGGTGGAATTCCTGGTTACCGGCCACGACCCCCATGTTGAGGCGGCGCGGAATTCCGCTTACGGCGGCATCCGCGAGCTGGTGCGGACCCTGGAAGCCCTGGACGAAAACAGCCAGGAATTTATGCTGACCACCGCCAAGGCCCTCAAAAAAATGCTGGACAAACAGACCAGGGTAACACAGGGGGAATGACACCCGTTTTCCGGGTCCGCGCACAGATAGCTGAGCAGAGGCGGCGGCCCCCTTCCCGTCCCTAAGGGCTTTCTCCCCCGCCCCGCTTAGATAAGTCCTTCTCCCCCCACTTCTCACTTCTCCCTTCTCACTATCCCCCCTCTCCTTGTATTCCTGGCGGTTTTTATATATTCTATAAATTATGTCGGAGTTAATGGGATACGGGACGGAGCCGGCATCCAGGCAGAAAAGAAAGCTGAAGGAACCGGAGGAATTCCGGGTGATCCTGCTGA
>JAISQR010000009.1 GCA_031274035.1 Treponema sp.
TTGGACAAGGCGCGCAGATTGTGGAAAAACTGCGAGCGTAAACGCCACAATTCCATGCAAATTGTAGTTATCGCGCTTATTGCCGTTCTCATTAAGAGATTTTAGACAGGCTCTAAAATAGCGGAACTTTGTAATACTCCAAATATCGCATATACCTAAGTAGTTACGCGATTTTTCATACGCCTTTTCAATTGCTTTTTACAAAGAGGTCCCCTTCGCTTCAAACAGCCTGACGGCGTAGTTACGAAATTTAACCGCGTCGAACCGCCTCAACCAATACTCTCCCCGTATGCCGCTGTCCTGTACAGTGTCTCCGTAATAGTAGGTCAAAATGATACAATAAAATTCTCCGTATGATCCGTATGGGTCAATTTTACCAATTTATACGGCATTTTGGCGAAAAGTGTTCCCTCGTAACACGCAATACAGCCCAGAACCTGCCGTATTTTCCATCGTCCTCCAAGGATAGGGGAAGCGCATAACGGTATTTTCTGTAATTCTTTATATTATAAAGAATTAACAATCCTGAAAAATGGACGATTTTCTCTATTTTTTGAAATGGATTGGCACGGAATTTGCTATATTATAGATGTTGATGAGGAAAACCGGTGTTTGGAAGCCTGTCAGGACCAATGCCTGTAAATGTCCCATCGAACAAATCTAATTTTTAGGAGATATGAAATGAAAGGTGTAACCTTGTATCGTCCCAACACAATCGAAAATGCCCTGAACGACTTTGACCGCTATTTTGAGTCCTTTTTTGGGGAATCGCCCTTGAACGGCGCCGGACGTTTCCTTAACCGGCTGCCCTCTGTAGATGTTCGGGAGACCGAGAAAGCATTCGTGCTGGAAATGGATCTTCCCGGCTACAGCGAAAAGGACATTGAGGTCCATGTAGACGGCAGCAGCCTGACTATCGAATCGCGGCAAGAGAAAAATACCGAGGAAACCAAAAAAGAAGGCGCTTATATTCTGAGGGAACGCCGCGTCAATTCCTTCAGCCGTTCCTTCAAACTGCCTCAAAACGCCGATCCCGATGCTGTTTCCGCAGGTTTCAATAACGGCGTCCTCTACCTGGAAATTAATAAACGGGCTGAGGCTCAGAAAAAAGTGATCCCTATTAACAAAAACTAAACCGTTCAAATGAGCCTCTAAAAACGCCGCTTTTAGAGGCTCGCTCATTTACCCTTACTTCCCTTACATTAAATATCAAACTGCCATACACCGGCCATGAATATCATGCGTGTTGACGGAAAATAGCCGGCCGGCGTAGGCCGATCAATGGGCATGCTGTACTCTTAGACCATTCGGAGTTTGCAAGGTATAATCGAACCTTCGGTTCGCATTCATAAAATGAATTTTTATACCATTTTAAGCGCAAGCCCCGCAAACACCGGTGTGGTTATTTTAACCCTTAACCGCACCTATCATGACGCCCTTTACAAAATAACGTTGCAGGAAAGGGTATATAAACAGTATCGGTACGGTAGTGATCACAATGGCGGCGTACTTAATGGTTTCGGCAAACTGGTTGATCTGGTCGTTTTCCGTAGCCGCGGAATTGAGGATGTCCGAGTTGGCGATCAGGATGGCGCGGAGTACGTTCTGGATGGGCAGTTTGTAGTTATCCCGGATGTAGATGGAAGCGGAGAACCAGGAATTCCAGTGGCCGATTCCATAGTAGAGCAGCAACACCACCATGGTGGGTTTTATCAGAGGCGCAATGATCCTAAAGAGGATCGTCAAATCGTTGGCGCCGTCTATCCGGGCGGATTCGGAAAGGCTCTCCGGCACCGCTTCTATGGCGGTACGGCAGATGATACAGTTATACACGCTCACCGCGCCGGGGAGGATCAGCGCCCAAAGGGTATCGTAGAGGCCCAGGCTGCGGATATTAAGGTAATTGGGGATCATCCCTCCGTTAAAGAACATGGTAAAGAGGATCATAAAAAGGATGGGCTTCCTAAAATACACGTTTTTTGAGGCCAGAAAAAAACCGGTAAAGAGAGTGAGCAGAATATTTACGAAGAGCCCCGCCGCCATGATAAGGAGGATATTCTTATAGCCGCTTACGATGAGGGGATGGGTAAAGGCAAGTTTGAAGGATCCCAGGGTAAAACCTTTCGGGTACCAGAGAAAACCCGGAGTTGCCAAGAGGGCCAGATTGTTAGTTACCGACGCGACGATCACGTAGTACATGGGATAGAGGGTAACAAACATCAGGGCAAGCAAAACCAAGATGTTCACCACATCAAAGATAACATCCCCAAGGGATTTTCTGTTCAGTAGGTTCCGCATAATCCGCCTCCTAAAACAAACTCGATTCGGTAAATTTTCTGCTCAGGGTATTGGCCGTTACCAGGAACAATACGTTGACCAAGGAATTAAAAAGCCCCACCGCACTGGCATAGCTGAAGGCGGCATCTAATATACCCCGCCGGTACACATAGGTGGATATCACATCGGCGACTTGGTAGATATTCTGATTGTAGAGAAGGATGATCTTTTCAAAACCTACGTTTAAGATGCCCCCCATACGCAGGATAAAGAGAACCATAATAGTAGGGAGGAGGTTGGGCAGAGTAATACTGAACATACGCCGGAACCTGCCCGCACCATCGATGATAGCAGCCTCGTACTGCTCCTGATCGATCCCCGACAGGGCCGCCAGATAGATGATCGAGTTCCAGCCTATGCCCTGCCAGATGTCGGAAATAACATAAATGGGATAAAAGTATTGGGGATACATGAGGTAATTTTTTCCGGTTCCGCCGAAGAAGACGGCGATCTGGGAAAAAATACCCGCCCCGGATGTATAGTTGCGTATCAGGGAACTAACCACGACCATGGAGATAAAGTAGGGCATATAGGTGATGGTCTGAACGGTCCTTTTGAATAGGGCATTGTGTATTTCGTTAAGGAGCAGGGCTAAGATGATGGGAGCGGGAAAACCAAAGATGATGTTGAGAAGGCTGATGGAGAGGGTGTTTCTGATAAGCCTGAAAAAATAAGGGTCCCTAAAAAAACTGATAAAGTGTTTCATCCCCACCCAGGGACTACGGGACATGCCCAAATTCGGCCTAAAATCCTTAAAGGCAATAAGAAGGCCGTATATGGGCTTATAGGCAAAGATAATAAAGTATATCAATACCGGCAGGATAAGGAGGTACTTATATTTGTTCTGGTAAAAATCCCTGGCCAAGGTCTTTGCCAAAGAAGGCCCGAGAGCCCCCTTTTCGTATTTGCCGTTCATACATCCTCCATAACAGGAAACCCCTGTCCGGCGGCTTGCGGGCGGTCAGGGGTTTATTTTTGTAAAACTAATCAATCAACAACCCCGCCGCAAGCAGGGTTGTTGTTCTCGAAAGGCGGCTGCGCTAGGGGGGTTAATATTCGGAACTCTAGGAGTTTGTGGGGCTTTGCCCAAAAATTGTATAAATTTGCAATGAATTGCAAATTTATACCTTGCAAACTTCGAAAGCATGCCCATTGATCGGGATTTTTTGCATGTTCATGCAAAAAATCCACAAGTGCAACAGGCTCCTAGCAGCCGCCCCAAGGCTCCCCGCAAGCGGGTTCTTGGGTATTACACCCCCGCATTCCAATAAAAGCAATCATGTCCCAATTAACGGGCAAGGTAGCGGTCGTAGGCTGCCTGGTAGATGCCGAGTAATTCGGAAAGCCCCATCGAATTTACCTGGGACACATAACTATCCCACAAGGAAAGGCTGGTCTGGCCGCTGATAAACTGGATAGCCGCTTCCCCCACAAAGGTACTGATGGTATTCCGCAGTTCCGCCGCACGGGTACTCTCCTCGGAGGTCATGGTCATACCGTTGGGCAAGGTCCATGCGGCAGACACTGCCTCATTGGGATAGAACCAGAGATCGTTGGCGTCGATGGCCTGCTGGGTGTTTTTCATATAGAGCAGAGCGGTAGCCTGGATGCAGTTCCCGCTCCAGGTGGATCCGCCGAATTTGTCGATGGCGTTGTTAAGGCCGTCGGGATCATTGGTAACCAGGGGGAGGTAGGCCGGTTTGCCCGACGCGTCATAATCCCAGGAAACACCCTGTTTGCCAAAATTCCAGTAGAGGTTGCCCTCTTCGGTATATGCGTAGTCTAAGGCCCGCATTACCAGTTCCAGCTTGTCATCCGGGCAGTTTGTGGAAATGGCCGCGGCGTTGCTGCCGATACCATAACCGCCGGGCACCATCGCTAGGGTTCCATCATCCCCCTTGGGATATTGGAGACCCATCCACTCGCTGCCGTTGTTGGCGTTCCCGGCATCGGTAACCCAGTTGGAAAGCTGGCCCATAGAGGTAAATGAAAGCCCCATCTTTTTGTTCAACGCATTGGACCGGGCCATAGTATCGTTGATAGAAAGTACATCCTGATCGATAAGCCCTGCCTGCCACCATTCGTGCATCTTGGTTAATTCGGAGCGGAATTCCGGCTGAACATTGGCAAGCTGTATCTTGTTGTTCTTGTCAACGTAGAGCCGATAGTCGGCGAAACTGTAGGCGCCGAAGGACCCGGAGAGGAAGGTGCCGTAGCCGGTAACCCGGGACCAGGCAAAGCTCAAGACTGCGCCATATTTATCCTTGAAGGTTCTCAGGGTCTTATCCCAGTCGGCAATGGTCTGGGGCAAGGGAAGACCGGATTCATCAAGCCAAGTCTTGTTGACCACCGGCCCCAGGTAAGTGTCGTTCCAGCCGCCGTCTTCCCGGAAGAAGCCGTAGCCGTAATACTTGCCCGAGTCGGTCTTCATAGCCCGGTCGTAGGCCGCCTGAGTCTGGAGCCAGGCATAGTAGGCTGGGGACCATTCCCGGATATGGGCGGACAGATCGCGGATCGTACCTTCGTTGATGTACCGTTCGGCATCGGCCATAAGGCCGTGAAAGATAACATCCGGCAGAGTATCACTAGCCATCATCAGATTAAAGGCCTGGGTACTGTCGGTCCCCGCGGTAGGAAATATCCACTCGATATTCACCCCCAACATCTCCTTTAAGCCGGAGTGGAAAGGGGACTGATCCGCCGTGGCATAGGCCGTATTCGGCAAATACCCGTTGCTGGCAAACCAGGTAATGGTCTTGTCCTGGGCATTCATGGGATACCCGCTAAAGTTAAGCCCCGATTGTACCGAATCGGCTGCGGCGGGCGTAGTAGGTTTATCCTTACACCCGGCCAGGACACCCATAACTATAAAGAGTATTGCAAACAAACCCCAATAGTTTTTTTTCATTCTTAATCCTCCTGCAATAAATATCTTCCGCTATCCAATAGCGTTTGATTCGAGAAATTTTGAGAAAACCTCCGCTTGAAGTAAAAAATCCCCCTGTACGGCCCCGTCTTTGGCCAATTGGGGACGGGTTAAGCCCGGATGAGGGTATAATGATAAATTGGGAAAAGAGGGAAGACTGTCCAAAAACTCCGGTGATAAACTGGTAATTCCTAGTAAACCTATTGGGGGGGGGGGCTATATTATAATAAATTACAACTTCATTCATAAATTGCCTTTTTAAGCCCCCGCAATTCCGCAACAGATATTCCAACCTCTGAAAAAGATCTGTTACTTGAGCCGGTTCCAAAATCGGTTATTTCGGACCGGCTCTTGCAGTTTTTCAGGCTAAAGCCTTATAAAACTGCGGTTTTCACCGTTATTAGGGACAATTTCAAAACCTAACATTTTGAAGCTATCTTAATTATATATACTAATTTATGAATAGATCAAGACTATTCGTACAGTCAGAATATTGAAGTTGCGATAATTTAACCGGTAACGTGTCAGTGGAGATCGCACACCGCCTGCTCGTAGTCGATTAAGGTTGTGATGGACGGTTCGCTTCCGCAGACCTGGCACTTATGATTGGGGGCCAGTTTTACCTTGCGGAAATCCATGTTCAGCGCGTTATAGGTGAGGATGCAGCCGTTGAGGAGCCCTTCCATTCCCAGGAGGAACTTGAGGGCTTCCGTGGCCTGGAGGGTTCCGATGACGCCCCCCATGACCCCCAGCACCCCGGCCTGGCGGCAGGTTGGCGCCGCGTCCGGGGGCGGCGGATTATGGAACACACAGCGGTAACAGGGCCCCCTGCCGGGAATGTAGGTTAAAAGCTGCCCCTGGAAGCGGATGATCCCCGCATGGGAAAAGGGTTTTTTCAACATAACGCACGCATCGTTGATGAGGAATTTCACCGGAAAATTATCGGTGCCGTCGATGATAAAATCGTAATTTTTATCGGTGATAATATCGGCGATATTGGCCGAGTTGATCCATTCGTGATAGGTTACAACCTCTACATCGGAATTCATGGCGTTTATGGTTTCCCGTGCGGACTGTACCTTGGGCTTCCCCACATCGGCCGTTGCGTGGATGATCTGCCGCTGGAGGTTGGAAAGATCCACCGCATCGGCGTCGGCAATGCCGATAGTACCAACGCCCGCCGCTGCCAGGTACATGGCAGCGGGGGCCCCAAGGCCCCCCGCACCGATGATGAGCACCTTCCCTTCCATGATCCGCTTCTGGCCCTTAACCCCCACTTCCTTTAAGATGACATGCCGGGAATACCGCTCAAGCTGTTCATTGGTAAAGGCCATCAGAGGAGCCCCCCCTTCACTACCGTGAGGAGAAAGGTTCCATCCTCCGATTGAGAGACGTTTGTAACTTTGTGCCCCTCATCCTTGAGGCTCCGGGGCACATTCTGAATCGGTTCGCCGCCGTTAAGCCGTACTTCCAGCACTTGGCCGTCTTCCATTTCCTCCAGGGCTACCTTGGTTTTTACAAAGGTAATGGGGCATACTACATCGGTTATATCTACCCGGGCGTCGATTTGCCGCGTATTTGCCGGTCCGCTCATCTAAGGGCCTCCTCTAAATCTTTTTTCAGGGCCTCCGTTCCAACCCTGGTAATGGTTTTGCCCATCCGTTCCCCAGCCTTGCCGTGGGTCCGGTAAAATTGAATAGCGGCATCCGCAGCCTTAAACACCTTGTCCTTATCAAATATGACGGGAAGGAGGCGGAGACCCTCTTTTATTTCATTGCCGAACATGCCGCCAAAGGAAAGGAGGTATCCGCCTTTTCCCTCCCATGCGCCGGTGGGGCAGCTTTTGACGCATTTGCCGCAGTAGACACATCCTTCCGCTTCAAAAAAAAGGGTCTGTTTTTCCCTATCAACCCTGATCAGATGGGGAGGGCAGACCGCTTCGCACAAACCGCAGCAGCTACAGTCCTTTTCTTTCCATTTAGGAAAGACCCCCCCCTTGACGCCCAGATCGTTTTCCTCGGCTTTAAGGCAGTTGTTCTTACAGCCTGTAATCCCGATCTTGAATTTATGGGGCAATTCTTTTCCGAAATATCGGGCGTCCAATTCCCCTGCCAGATTCGTGGTTTCGATGGCGCCGCTGGGACAGACCTCCGATCCCTGGCAGGCCGTTACGGTTCTTACCCGCGGACCGCAAACCCCGATGCTTACCCCCGCATCGGCCAGTTCTTCTTTTACCGCCTCGATATTCTCAAGGGAGATAAAGGGCACTTCCACACCCTGCCGGGAGGTAAGGTGGACATAACCCCGGCCGTACTTTTGGGCAACTTCGCTGATCTTTTTTAGCTGCTCCGCCTTGAGCTGGCCCCCGATAACCTTGAGGCGCATAGAAAATTTGTCCTTCTGAATTTGCCGCATGAACCCGCCTTTTTTTAGAGCGGCATAATCTACCTCCGCCATGTTCTCCTCCCGTGCTGAAAGATACTCCCGGCCTGCAAATTATTATATTAAAAACATCGGTATTCTAGGTTAGCATCGATGCTTTTGTCAATATACTGTAGCGCCTTATCGAAAATGCAATTCGGCTCCAACCCATTGAAGGGGGAGTGTATTGAGTAAATTTTACTCAATACAGGGAATATTTTTACAATAATACCTTAGCTTTAAGGGAAAAAGCGGGCTTCAAGCCGCTTTTTCCAAAGCCTTTCCTAAAACTAACCGGGTTTTGGGAAAGGCTCAAAATTATGGGTAATTTTTAGCCGCGTGATCTCTGGTAAAAATTACCCAATAACAACGTTTACCGGCATAGAGGCGGCTGAATAATGAGGGTCTGTCTATATTATGGACAGACTTTAATTATAGAATTCCTATAATCTTCTGTGTTGTTGCCGTTTTACCCTTATCCAGCCTTAAATACCATTTGATTATATTAATTTTTTATATCTTACCTGATTTTTTCTAATGTTGGCATGTTTTTTGCTTATATATCAATGAGCAGAATTGACGGGAAAAATACTCTCAATTCTGTAGATAAATCTAATAGCTAAAGGGAGACTATTTATGAAGAGAATGGGTAAGATCATTATTTCCGCCGTGCTGCTGCTGGCGGGCGGGGCGCTCTTTGCACAGGATAATAATTCTCAAGGGGCAGAACAGAACGGCGGGATAAACCGGAGGCCGAGACAGACACCATCGGTCAATATTACCACGCGGCAGGCCGAGGAGCTTACAATAAGCGGTAAACTCAGTCTGGTTAAGGGCAGAATCGCGCTCCAAAGCGGCGGAACAACCTATTACCTTGCGGGAATAGACCGGTTGATGGGATTTATCGATGGTCTAAAGGAAGGCGCCGAAGTAACGCTGGAAGGCTTTGCGCTCAACACCCAGGAAGAGGGCGCTATGCTTTTTAGGACCGGCAAGCTGAGTATTAACGGCAAGGATTACGATCTTGTTCCTCAGCTTTTATCTGACGCAAGGCCGGATAGCGCCGGAGAAACCGACGCCGGAAGGAACCGGCAGGGGAAGGGCGGTAACGGCCCCCGGCAGAGGGGATTCTCCATGCAGTTTAATTCATGGAGGCATCCGGGAATGACGCCCCCTCCTTGCCCCGGCATGACACAGCCTTACGGACGGAACTTTAATCATGGGAGGCAGGGCTTTACCCCCCAGAGAAATCAGTTCAGGCAGGAATTAAGGCAGTATAGAGAATTAAAGCTGAAAGAGCTGAAAGAAAAGAAACAAGAGCATACCCCCGTACCGGAGGAAAACAAATAATGAGGAGGAGGATTTAAAAAGAAATGATAAAAAAAGCTACTCCTTTCAGGTAAAAAAGCATGAAAAAAGCCGTCCGGTTTGGACGGCTTTTTTCATATATCACAAACTTCTGGGTTTCCCGTACTATTTGTACGGCACTTCCGCATCAAACCAGACATTCCCCAGCTTAAGCGCGTCGTAGAGTTTTGTATAGGGCAGGTCCCGGAGGCGCCCCAGCCCCTGCTTTACGCACAAAGCCGCCGCCGTACCCGCGGCCTGCCCCATAGCCATACAGGAAACAGTATTCCGGGTAGCCATATGGGCTTCATGATCGCTTGTGATCATCATGCCTATAGCGAAGAGGTTGTCCAGGCCCTTAACCAGCATGGTACGGTAGGGCATACCATAGGTTTTACCGCCTTTTATCTGTATGCGGGGCGCCGAATCGTGGAAGCCGTAGGAAAAGACTTCATCGGGGAAATGAACGCCGTTTACCACCTCGTCAAGCGAAATATCGTAATCACATTCAATGCAGCGCGCCCTCCGTATAGTGATAGACGGTGCGGTCCTGGCGATAAACGCGCTCTCCGCCCCAAGGATAGTTTTCCGCAGGAGTTCCAGCGATGCCTGCTGCCGCCTGCGCAGTTCGAATTCGGCATCGGCAAGGGCGTCCCTGTTCGAGGGGGAAACTGCCGTCTTAAAGTTCACCTTGATGAACATAAGGTAATCATCATGGATAGTGGTGGTAACACTGCTCATTCCCAGAGCCTTGGCCGCGTCCCCCAGACTGCCGCTAATCTGAGACCAACGTCCGTCAACCCTGATAATCTGATTGTTCTTGCCGCTCCGGGTTCCGCGGGCATACTCGATAAGGCCGCCGTTATCCCGTAGAAACGCATAGTACTTATCAATATCTATACCGCCTACGCCCATGCTGTTCACCACCGGATAATCGTTCGGCTCGGTAAAACACGCTCCGGCCCGCGCCGAAATATCACCATAACCTGTAGCGTCAATAAAGAATTTCCCCAATACGGCTTCGCTTCCCTGGTGGCTTTCGGTAACAACGCCCGTTACCCGATTTCCCTCTTTAAGCACGTCCGCCGCCATAGTATCAAGCAGGACGTGCACACCAGCTTCCCGCAGCATATCAAGAATCACATACTTATACTTTTCTACATCAACGCAAAGGGTGTCATTGTCATATTCAGGCCGCATGATAGTCTCGTTATGCCCCGAACATCCGCCTGCCTGATAGAGACGCTGGATAAATTCTTCCGGTATACCCCGAACCACCATGCGTTTTTCCACATTAAATGCGTTCCAGAGATTGTAAAAGCTATGCAGTCCGCAGCCCCCCTCCACCGCAATACCGCCGGCATACCCCTTGCTTTCAATCAGAGCAGTCTTGGCGCCGCCCCTCGCAGACGCAACCGCCGCAAACGCCCCGGCAGTACCGCCGCCCGCCACTACAGTATCGTACCGCCGCGAAGGAATCTTCTGTTCCGGTCTTACTACAAAATCTATTGTATACTCCTTATTCTATAAAATTTTTGTACGCATTCATGCAGGCCGTCAACTCTGATATATTCTTATTATTAAAATTATCTTTTATTTTAAAGCACTATCTTTAGATTGTCAATTGAGTCGTTTGCGTAATGCAGGATAACAACGAAAAAGCATTGCAACAAATGAAAAAGAAAAGTATTATTACTCTCATAATGGCAGATGAAACAGATTTATACAGCATATTGGCGGCATATGCGCGTAAAAACAATACGCCGTTTATTGATATTGCTGTATTTCAGGGTGCATTGGAAAAGAATGCCAAACGATTGGCCCCTGAACATCCTGAATGGTTAAAATGGACTAAGAATGTAGGGGGATTATTCTGGTCGGAGGTATCCTCTCTTGTGGAGAAAGGGAAGTGCGAACTTCTCTCCAATATGTCGCAGGCCGGGGTTGTTTACTTATCCAGTTTTTATTTGGAAACGGTACAGGATGCGTATGGTTCCTTGGATAATACAGCCGACAAACCTTTCCCCAGTGAAGACTCGCTCCATATCACTCTGCCGGAGAATCAGGTGCGGATTATCAGTATAGATGATTTCTTGCCCTATCTTGAATATCCGCAGGATTCCCTTTTGCCGCTTATCAGACTTACCTTCCCCGAAGGATTCGGCTCGGCCATTGCTACTTCCCGTATGATACCCAGACGGCTTCTGGAGGCGGCCATGCTTAAAATACGAAACTATCTGCGGATACATGGGAACAAAGAATTCGCTCTGAATAAACTGGAGCCCCAGTTACAGGGCAAAGAAGTCTACATTAAAGACATACTTAATCAGATTTTAATCCGCCCTATGGACTGTGTTACCAGTCTGGAAAATGTAGGGGATTTTACATATCTCTTCTGGGCGCATTTCTGTATTCTGGTAAAAAATGACATCAGGAAAAAAAAAGAGCATTTATCCGAAGATATTGCTTCGATACAGTCGATTTACCTGATTGAAGTTTGCAATAATTACTACAAAATCAAGGCGGTCAAAAACAGGGAAAAAGAGCTGGCCTTTAAAGCCCTTGAGGTACACCTTGATAAGCCTCCTTACTACTATACCCTGGATAATATACTTAGGTTTACCAATAGCAAGGGGGTTCTGCTTTTAGGGCAGTATTCCGAGGAAGACCTCAATGCGTATATCAAAGCAAAAATCAGCGTAACGGATAATCTAGAACAGCCGGAACTGCTCCTTATCAGGAATGATAAAGGTAATTCCTGGTTTGTACGGAAGGGCAAGCTGTTATCCCTGATTTCCCACTTACTTATCGATGCCCGTCCGCTTATGAAAAAGGCCATTTCCAAGAGATGGTTCCGTCTGATCAAGCGGTACCGCAGCGAGCCGGCTATGGAAAGCGATTCGGAATTTGAAAAACTCTTGGCCTCTACCATTCCCGATGTGAATGAAATACTGTCCATTCTGCTTAACAGTCCAACGCTGTCCCTTGTTTATGAGGAAATTGAAAAAACGCAGGGGAACATTCCTGAATCCTCGCGGATCTTTCAGAAGGGAAGGCTCATTCCCTTCTCATCCTTGTTCTTCTTAAAACGGAAGGATATGCTTACCGATATCCGCATCATCCTCCCCTTTTGGTACTCTATTCCTTTTATTACCGCTATAATGGCCTTTTTTACAGCCAGGAATAGCAAAAAAGAGATAAAAAAAGAGGAGGAAAAAGCGGAAAATGAGGCAATAGACCGGAAAGATCCTAGTTACGAGCTTGTAAAAACGGCTAAACAGCTTGCAACAGAACTAATCCCGCATGATCGTACAATAGATGTCTATCTTTCCGAACTGGAGGACCGCTGGAACCGCTTGATCAATGTCCGCTCAAAAAAAGATTTGTCGGAAGATGTAAATTCTTTTATCAGGGATTTTCTCCGCCATTCCCTAAGAAGGGATAAACGGCTCAAGATTAGCCGGGAGTCTCTCTTTAGAATGGCTTCCAATATTATAACGAGGAACGCTACACTGATGGGTCTAAAAGATCAAGACGCTCTGCATCTCTATATTGAAGTCTATCTGCTCCAACTGTTACAGACTATTAAAATGGGGCGCCTCTAAAAAACCAGCCTGGATTTTTAGAGGCGCCTTATATTGCGTTAGGCGTGGAAGACTGGAACGGTGTCCATTACGCCAGTTCGTGGAGATCGTAGGGGGTTTCCTGGTAGACGTAGTTTAGCCAATTGTTAAAGAAGAGATGTGCGTGCGCACGCCAGCGGACCACCGGCGTCTTTGAAGTATCGTCATTCGGGTAGTAGTTCCTGGGAACCGCAATTGCAAGACCCTTGGCAATATCGCGGCGGTATTCCCTGTCCAGGGTGAGCGGATCGTATTCCAGGTGGCCGGTAACGTAAATCTCCCTAAAGTCCCTGGCGCTTACAATAAAGACGCCTGCCTCCGGGGTTTCCGAGTGAATGGTAAGGCGGGGATTGGCCGCGATAGCTTCACGATAGCTTGCGGTATGGCGCGATTGGGGCGCAAGGAATTCATCATCAAAACCGCGGAAAAGGGGGGAATGGCGGTCGTTTATGCTATGGGGGAAAATGCCGAAGAGCTTTTTGTCCAGGCTTTTCTTGGGAACCCCATAACGCCGATAGAGACCGGCCTGTGCGCCCCAGCAGATATGGAGTGTGGAGAATACATTTGCCTGTGAGTAATCGATCACCGCCGCCAATTCCGCCCAGTAATCGACCTGCTCAAAATCCAGGGTCTCAACCGGCGCGCCGGTGATGATAAGCCCGTCAAGGCGGCTTTTATCGTGCAGTATCCTTTCGGAATTGATATAGAATCTTTCAAGATGGCCGGGAGGCGCATTACGGGATTCGTGGCTTCCCATGCGGAGAAAGGTAATATCCACCTGCAAAGGGCTATTGCTCAACAGCCTTAAAAGCTGAATCTCCGTATCCACAGTGGTAGGCATAAGGTTTACGATTCCGATATGGATGGGCCGTATATCCTGGTGGTCAGCCCGGTCGTCTGTCATTACAAAGACATTTTCTTCGCATAGGGCATGGTATGCCGGCAAACTTCTGGGTATTCTTATAGGCATAGTAAAATAAACTATAAATAAATAAAAGAATAAAGGCAAGTGAGCGCATTGCCTCACCAGCAGTTTTACTTTTACAAAACATATGATAAAATGCCCCCATGGGCAGGGGAATATTAGCGGCGGAACTGCGCCGGTTTGAGGAAACAGGAAAGAGGGTCGGGGAAAACCCGATAT
>JAISQR010000102.1 GCA_031274035.1 Treponema sp.
TACCACGCTCGGCGGGAGGCGAGGGAACATTTTGGGGAATTAGTCCAATTCGACGGCAGTCACCACGATTGGTTTGAAGGGAGAAGGGGCCGATGCTGCCTTATCACCCTGATCGACGATGCAACCAAGACCCGGCTGTCCCGGTTTTTTGAGGAAGAGACCATGTTTGGGGCCATGACCGTACTGAAACAGTGGATAGAAACCTACGGAATACCGGAATCCTTGTATTGCGACAAGAAAAACGCCTTCGTGCTGACCCGCGACCCCACCGACAAGGAGCTTTTGGCCGGAATTACCCAACCGAAAAATATTATCCAGGTTTGAAGATTCCTGCTTCCGTCCGTACCTGCCCCGCTCCCCCGTTGACCTCTATCTATAAGCAACGTATAGTTTCAATATGGCTGTAAGTGGAACTTTTATCCAATTGGTTTCAGGGATGAGCATGGAAGAGCGCCGGAATCTTCTGGAAAAACTCTCAAGCCAATCCAATATTTCCAAAGATCCTCTTTATGTAGAGGACGAAGGGCAAGAATCCAGTATCCAAATTGAGGAGAGGTATGCCCGGTTGCCCTGGTATTACCATATATGGTATGTTCTGCTTAGTGTTTTCAAGGCAAGGCAGCCGGTTAAACTGTTTGAAGAGCATCAGATAGCGAATCTGGGGAAACATATAGAGAGTATCGCTCCGGGAATGTTCAATTATCGGAGGAATATTCTCCTGCCCTTGTTCCATAGAGCATTGAATGATCTAAAAAGCAGCGCCCGCTTTTTTTTTAACGCTCTGGATGCCAGCGTTAGCCGCGATAAGGGAGCTTTCTATGCCTTTCTCGGCTCCCTTGAAATGGAGGATATACACCGCCGTTTGCTGACCGAGATCGATCCTGTTTCTATTGCCCAGGGGAATCCTGTCGCTTCCGAATCGGAACTGCGTTCCGCTGCTTTACACGCCCTGGAAGATATCCTGACAACACTTACCAACGAGCAGAAACAGGCCATGTACTACGATGCCCGTTCCCTGTTCTGCCTAAAAGAGTTAGCCGGCTTCCTGTTCGACCGGCTTATCATGTCCTTTGCGTTTGACCCCACGGCAAACGGTGAAATCTGTTCCGCCAATCTGGTAAAGGAGCAGCTTGCATCGCTCAATAATATCCTCTTTTCCATACAGGAGCCTCCTCCCCTTTCTCTGCTTGAATCTATGTTTATTTTTGTCTTGCAGGAACACAAAGGGGAACAGGGCTTTGAGATGGGTAAGGAGATACGCACCCTGCTTTCAAGAACCGAGGACGCCCTGGTTGCCATCAGGGAATTCAACAAACAAGTTCCCCTTACCCTCATCCTCCGTTATGCTAACCGCGATATTTCTATTCAGCCTAAGCGTATTAGCGGCGGCGAGGACTGGTTTATTGTATACCGCGATTACTGGAAACAAACAGTAGAATCGTTGTTTTCCGATTATATAAAGAAACGCCGCCGCCAGGAACTGATGAATTCCTTTCGGTACTTTCTTAAAGGAAACAACCTTAAAATTCTTACCAACGCGGTCTCCGAATCTAACCCTGACGGTTTTCCTATATCCAGTTCCTTCAACCTTTCCTTCCTGCTGACCTTCTATTCTGCGATTTTTATGCCGGAAATAAACAAGATTCTCCGGCGTATTCTTATTGAGGGCGAATTTTTCAGAAAAGAAAACCGTACGGAATTTACCGAAAATTACAACGAGCTTATTAAAATGGAAGAATACATAAAAACTTTTGAAGCCAAAATAGCCCCTGACGGCGAGTTAGGCCGGCGTTTCGATATGGCCAGAGCCGATATGTCGTCTCTGCCGGTTAAACGCCGTAAGATACAGCTTATAACCGAGGACGCCGCAAGCCAGGCCGTTAATATAGTTGAGACTATGCGGCGCGCTATGAGTTCCATGATAAAGGTTCTGGAGGGTATCATAAAGAAGGAAAGCGATGTACGATACGATACCCTGATCAATCTAAAGAGCTTTACCAAATCAGGTAATTTTATACCTGGTATTGTAGAGTCCATTCAGAAATTCCAAAAAGCCCTCCAGATACTTAATGATATTGAAGCAATGGAAGCGGAGAAGTAGGACGCGCCTGTTAAGCTGCATAATCACGATGCTGCCAGGAGTTTGTTGCGCTTCGCGCATAAAAACGAAAGTCTGTATATTTATGGAGGGTATTATTAAAGAACCGCGTCTTTATCCGTTTTCACTGCAATTCTCTCAAACTGAAAATTCCGGGGTTGCCCGTTTTCCCTTTATTGTGGATAATAAAATTTTGGAAGGGCCTTCCTGTCTCATCTCCGCACGGCAGGCCGGCGATATGTCATTCAAACCCGGCGAACAAAACGCCGCTCGGATTGCCCTGTTCCATTCTCTAGGGCTGGATGAAGGAACGGTCTTTGCGTGTCCCCAGATACATTCGCGGAACCTGTATGTTGTCCGCAGGGGCGCCGCAAACAGCGGGCCCGAGGCTGACGGTATGGTATGCGCTGAAACCGGAATCTTCCTTGCGGTTACCGTTGCCGATTGCCTCCCCGTCTATCTTGCGGATACCCGTACCGGCTCTTTCGCCCTGCTCCATTCCGGTTGGAAAGGGACTGGAATTGCGGACCGCGCGCTTGCCCTTATGTCCTCGACGTGGGGAACACGGCCGGAGGATGTAGCCGCGGTATTGGGGCCCTGCATAGGCGCCGCTTCTTACCGTGTAAACGAAGAACGGGCCGCGGCATTTGGGGCTGAATTCGGCGAAGGGCCTTTAGGTCCGGCTGCCGGGAAGCGGGATGCGGGGTGGTATATTGATCTGAAGGCGGCCAATGCCCGCATCCTTGCCGATGCCGGTGTGCGGGACATAGCCTGGTGTGAAAATGATACGTTTACCGATAATAATTTAGGTTCTTTTCGCCGTGAAGGGCCTGATTTTACCCGTATGCTTGCGGTTATCGGGTACTTTTAAGGATAAGATAGATATGTTTAATTACAAGGAACCCTGGAAAGAAAGGATAGCCTGGGCTTTAAACAAATTGCTGGAAGAAACCGGCCTTGAGGCACGGGTAACAACACCGGAAATTATTGCCGAGATACCCCCCTCAGACACTATGGGGGATTTGGGCTTTCCCATGTTCAGCTTTGCCAAGCTGCTGAGAAAGGCTCCCCCTCAGATTGCCCAGGCCGCCGCCGCCGCCCTCAGCGGCGGATTATCCTGTATTGCCTTTGAGAACGGTACATCTATTCGGGGTGAATTTAAAGCCGCGGGCCCTTATGTCAACCTGTTCATAGACAGGGGCGCCTACAGCGCCTATATCCTCAGTTTAGCAGGCGGAACCGCGGATAGAGCGGGGGCCGATAAAGATGAATTTTCCTTTGGCAGACCCGGAACCCTGCAAGGCCGGCGTATTATGGTAGAGTTTTCCAGCCCTAACACCAATAAACCCCTGCACCTCGGACATCTCCGCAACGATATTCTAGGCGAAAGCATCTCCCGTATCCTTGCTGCTTGCGGGGCTGAGGTACGGAAGGTCTGTATTATCAATGACCGGGGCATCCATATCTGCAAATCAATGCTGGCCTACAAGGAGTTTGGGGGGAATAGCACCCCTGAATCCGCGGGCGTCAAGAGCGACCGTTTTGTAGGGGATTGGTATGTCCGCTTTCATAAGATGAGCCAGGAAGACCCTGACGCGGAGGCGCGGGCGCGGGAAATGCTCCGCAAGTGGGAAGCCGGGGACCGCGAAACAACAGAACTCTGGAGGTTGATGAACGATTGGGCCGTTAACGGCATGAAACAGACCTACCGGCGGACGGGCGTCTCCTTTGATACGTACTACTTTGAAAGCCGTACCTATCTGCTGGGCAAAGATGAGGTACTCAAAGGTCTTGAACGGGGGCTTTTCTACCGTGAGGGGGACGGAGCGGTAGCCGCGGACCTGAGCGCGGAAAAACTTGACAAAAAGGTGCTGCTCCGCAAGGACGGCACTTCAATCTACATCACCCAGGATATAGGTACGGCCATTTACCGGCATAAAGACTGGCCCTTTGACAGACTGATCTTCGTGGTCGGCTCGGAACAGCAGTACCACTTCAAGGTGCTCTTTACCATCCTGGATAAGCTGGGCTTTTCCTGGGCTAAGAATCTCTATCATCTTTCTTACGGTATGGTGAACCTGCCGGAAGGAAAGATGAAGAGCCGTGAAGGTACGGTGGTGGATGCCGACGACCTGTTGGACAGCCTTAAAGCAATGGCCCTTGAAGAGATACGGGAGAAGGAGCGGGAAGAAGCGGTTGGTAATCCCGAAGAGGCCGCGGAAAAAATCGCCCTCGGCGCGCTGCACTACTACCTTCTCTCGGTATCCCCCGCTAAGGACATGCTCTTCAACCCCAAAGAATCCCTTTCGTTTACCGGCAATACCGGCCCCTATCAGCAGTACATGGGTGCACGGATATCCGCCCTGCTTCGCAAGGCTTCCCTGCTCCATAAAACGGAAAGTATGGGGAGCGAAGATAGCGGAAAGGCCGGGCCGGAAGGCTGCTGTCCAAATTCCTCCGCCCTTTTAACCGGGGATGCCGAATGGGAACTTGTCAGGAACATAGCAGCCTACCCCGAAGCGGTGAATAACGCGGCGGAAACTCTGGACCCGTCCGTTCTTCAAAACTACCTCTACGAGCTTTCAAAAGCCTTTAGCCGTTTCTACCACGACTGCCCTATACTGGGAGCGGAACCTCCCCTTGCTTCAGCGCGTCTTGCCCTGGTACACGCTCTTCTTGCCATTCTCCGTGATTGCCTTTATCTTATCAATATACCTTTTCTGGAGGCGATGTAAGGGGGCATTGGGGAATAGAGAACGGACTGCATTGGATGCTGGACGTGAACTTTCGGGAAGACGGATGCCGGGCGCGGAAGGATAACTCCCCCAAGAATTTGAACATACTGAGGAAAGCAGCGCTATCGCGGCTGAGGGCCGTTGACGGAGGCAGGCGGGTAAGTGCTGTTGCCCTGGATCATAAATGTAATGATATTGAAACCAGTAAGGTTTTACGGTACACTATACCTATGAGTGTCAATACTGCCTGCAAGGATCGCGTCTTTTCCCCGCTCTTTAGCGGCCCCGATACCTTGAGGGAATTCTACAGCGCCCTCCAAGGCGGGTACTGATGCCTCTTTGCGACCAAGGGCCTTTATTGGGGTCCGACCATGCCGTCTTATTTCTGTTGACGCGCTTGCCGGTTTGCGCGCTGCATCGTTATGGAATTTTACGGCAGCGGTAGGGCTAAGGCAATGCTAAAGAAAACGGAAAAAAAGAAAAAGCTAAAAATTTTGGGTTTTAAAGACTCTCTTACCTATCTTCTACTTTTTGCCCTCCTCTGCGATATTTCTTCCTGCGCCATCGTTTCAGGGGAATTCAAGATCGTTGAAGGCAATTTTTTGGCTTCGCTGGGCATGTACAATGAAGCAATTACAGCTTATATCGAGGCGTCCGGTAACCCAACGGCAGCCCCCTACGCCGAGTTCGGCCTCTCTTCGGTTTACGCACAGCTCGGTGAAAACGATCTGGCCCTGCAAAGGCTTAAACTTGCCGAGGCCGGCCTTGAGATTCTCGACCGGCCCCATAAGGAACTTGCCTACCGTATCCATTACAACCGCGGTGTAGTTCTCTACGAAGAAAACGACTTCCCCGCCGCGGCCGCCGCTTTCAGGAAGGCTCTGGAGACCGACGGCAACCGCACGGAAGCCAAGCGCAATCTGGAGATCAGCCTCCTTGCACGGGAAACTCCGCCGCCGGATACTATGATCAAGGTTATGGAAAGTGAAGGAACAGAAGTGCTCTACGATTATGTCCGCCGCAGAGAGCAGGAACAGTGGAAAAGTCAGAAATGGGCCGGCGAATCTTCCGAAGGGCCCGATTATTAATTGAAGAGGATCCGCATTATGGTAACCGTATCACATTCCGGCAGGCATAAAAAAAATTCCGGTTTCTGTTATCCATCGTTCACGCCGCTCCGGTTATTCTTCCTCCTTTACCGTATCCTTTTTCTGGTAACCGGCGTCTTTACCCTTTTTCATCTGCATGCCCAGGATATGCCGGATACCCCTTTTATATTCAGGGTAGAAACCGTCCCCGAAGTACCGGTTCAGGGCATGGCCTGGACCATTACCGTCCTGGTGAATCATCCCTACCCACAGCAGATCCAGGTACAGCCTCCAAGCCTGCCGCCTTCCCTTAGCCTTGAACGCATCCGCGTTGACGCACGCGGTGTCCGCGGCAGGGATGGTCTAAATGAACGATGGACCGCAGCCGAGTTCCTCTTTATTCCGCAAACCGGGGGGAACCTTAAACTAGGCCCGTTCCAGATTATAGGCCAGGGTAAAAGGACTTCTACTCCAGAGATAACCCGCAATGTACAGCCTTCCGCCGCTGGCAATCCTTCTAACCGGCCCTCTCTTGTATGGGAAGCTATCCCGCGGCGGCTTAAAATCGGAGAGCAGGGCGAATTTACCCTTCGTATCAGGAATAGGGATATCCGTAAACCCATCCCCGAAGTACAGCTTTACCATGAGGAAATGCCCCTCAATGCTATCCTTGAAGAACGAGCGCCGGATCAGGCAGAAAAAGATAAGGGAATAGTGCTCCGGATCCGCGTGATCCCCCTGGAAGGTACGGAAGTCTCTCTTGTGTCCACATATCTACCCTACGAGGGTTATGCACTGCAAGTTCCCGCGGTCCGCATCCCAATAACCGCGGAAGCTGCTTCCCCGTCCCAGGCCCCTCCTTCCTCCGTAGATAACTTTTCCAAAACAGGCGTTGAAATGCCCTTTCCTGAATTCCCTCTATCCGTGCCCCGTATCTTCAAGGCCGATTATAACAATACCATCCTAAAGGTAAAGTCCCTTTGGGAATCGGATCAGAAGACGGAAGCCCTGGCCCTTATACGCCGTTCAGAACGGGAAAGTCTTGCCGGCCCCCTGTTCCCGGAGTTCCGCCGAAGGCTGGAAAGCGCGCTGGGCATAGCATTATCCCCGGATGAGGCATGGCGGCCCAGGCTGCTTCTCATTCTGCTCCTGCTCTTAGGAACAACCCTCATCATCATTCCTGTTATCTTGCGGCTTTTGACCTATTATAAATCCCGAAAAATTATCACACCTTCTAAAGATACCTCTGAGAATCTGTATTTTCATACAAAAAATCCGCATAATCCCCCCAAAAACGGCGTAACCTCAAAGCCCCTTCGAGGTTATATTGTTAGTTTCTTCTGCGGTGCGGTTCTGTGCTGCGCGGCGCTCTACCTCTCAAGCCCATTTTCCTCGGTTGCGTTTTCCATAGTGAGGGAAGCTGTAACAGCCGGTATAGTGCCGGATACAAACGGCGGACAGAGCGCTTATTTTGCCCCGGGTGAAGCAGTTAAAATCCGCCTGGTAACAGGTAGTTGGGTTTATGCTGAAACAGGGGACGGCCGTTCAGGCTGGGTAAGGAGGGACAGTATTATTTTTTAGTAAGGTGTTGTATACATGGACTTCGGCAGTATACTGGATCAATGGGACAAAGAAACAGCCAGGCCGCAAAGGAAGCAGGCTGGGAAATTACATA
Organism: Treponema sp.; assembly: GCA_031274035.1. GTDB lineage: Bacteria > Spirochaetota > Spirochaetia > Treponematales > Breznakiellaceae > JAISNI01. Next base: position 7,597 of record JAISQR010000102.1, read on the forward strand.
GAAGTTCAGCCGGGAATATAACTGAAGGGCGGGCCTCTGTATGTGAAAACGAGAGGGCCGATCACCCTCTTTCCGCATGGCTTAGGATAAACGGTGTCTACGATAAGGATGCCGATGCCGGGATACGGGCGGCAGGACGCGGGGAAAGGCGCCGCAGGCTCATGGCTAAAAAGCCCGATGCGGTAATTGACCTTCACGGTCTAACCCAAGACGAGGCATGGAAGGAACTGGAAGATTTTTTCCATACCGGGATAGAAATGGACTTTGAAAAGGTACTCATCATCCACGGCAAGGGGAATCATTCGGATGGTGAAGGTGTTTTACGGAATCTTTGCCGGAAGTTTATCGAACACTGCCCCTTTGCAGGCGAAAGCGGTTACGGCGCTTCCTCAACGGGAGGAAAGGGTGCAACCTGGGTTCTGCTGAAAAGAGGTGTATAAAGCCATTCCCAAAAATTGAAGTTTTGGGAAAGGCTCTAAAGATAACTGCTTAGGCCTCGTGTAGGGACAGCGGAAACCGGTGTAATGGCTGCTATGTTTCCGCGCTGTAATAAACTGGTTGGAGCGAAAGGGATAGATCCCCTTTATTAAATACCCTTAAAAACATATATAAAAAATCGCAGACGGAGTAGTTACAGATTTTTAGATATCTTCTATGATGTTGCACTAGTGTATTGTATCGTTGATATACGGCATAACATATGGTATACTTTACTCAAGAAAGAGGGTGAAGTATGCCGAGGCCGAAAACGTATCACATTAACCTGTCGGGCGAAGAGATTGCA
>JAISQR010000174.1 GCA_031274035.1 Treponema sp.
CAAAAATAAATACGTTTGCCCCTGAATCAATGATGATATGCGTTCCCATTACCACGCATTTTTTTATTGTTTTTATAAGCTCATTCCGCTGTTCCTCTATATTAAGTTTTTTGAAAAAATTATGTATTCTGTCTTTCACGTTGTAATACATATTTTCTTCTTCCGTTCCCGCATACTTGATATTCAACCGCTCCGTTTCAATTTTTAATTCTACCAATTTTTCCTTTGCTTTTTCTATTTCCTTCTCATACCTGCCTATACGTATTACGTAGGAGTCCATGGCTTCGATATTATTGGTTTGTTCCAAAGCAGCAGTAAACTTTTTTATATTTTTTTCAATTTGAATAATTTCCTTTTCACAAGCCGTTGTTTCTTCTCTTATTACAATTTGTTCCCGCTTTATTTCCATAAGCGCCTGCTCATTGCGTTCTTTTGTCCTGTCAAACATAATATAATCGAAAAAATAGAAAATTTTCATTACTTCATCAATATTCTGTGAATTTAATGTACCTTTCTGATGGCAGTCATGTATTTTCCTGTTCATCGGCATATAATGCTTGTAATAATTATAAATGTAGAATTTATCGCCTTTTTTTAAATCATGAATGTGGGAATAATACTTTTAGCCGCATTCACTACAAATGATTATTCCCGTTGCCATCCTTTTAGACGCTTTTCTATTATTACTTTCATTTCTTATTTTCCGGTTGATATGCAACCGTTCAACTACTTCTATCCATTTTTCAATTGATACAATCTTTTCAGTATATTTTTTTGAGCGGGTAAAATAGTTTTCATCATTGAGCATTTTGAGGCTGTCAATTTCAAAGTTGTCAAACTGCTTCTTTATAGCTAAAACTTCCAAATTTAATTCAAACCCAGTGTATGAAAAGTGGCTCAATATTTCAGACCAATGTTTTGATAGCCGTAATGCTTCCATTTTTTCAAACGATTTTTTATTATATAATTCCAAGATTAGTTGCCGCAGTGTTGCCCCTTCCAAAATACGCTTGTAACTGTATTTTCAATTTCACTTTCAACTTTTTCGATTATCTGGCGGCCTTTCTCATTAACCCCTGTTTTTTCGTAGCCGTATAATTTACCAAATGAACGTTCACCCCGATTGATTTTGTCATGCAAACCCCGTGTAGTCCGGGCTACGATTAATTCCCGTTCATATTCCGCCATTGCGTTCCTAATACCCATCATTAGTTTTGTGTCTTTATCTTTTAAATCATAAGGTGAGTCTTTTACAAAGACTTTAATTTTATATTTTTCAAATTCTCTGAATATAACCACGCTTGTATACTGATTTCTGCTTAAACGTGATTGTTCCCAAACCCAAATTGCGTCAATCTTTTTGTTTTCTACATCAGCCATTAATTTAGCAAAGGCGGGGCGGTTTTTGAAAAGGTTTTTATCATCATCAATTTTATAACCCGATTTTCCTTCATCTTCATAAATATCGAAAACCATTTTGTTGTTTTTCGCAAAGGCTACCCCCCGCCTTTTTCTGCTGTTCAATTGAACTTTCCGTATCTTCCCGGCTTGTCCACACATAAATACCCAACATAAAGCACCTCCAAAAGTGGGTCATTTTGACCCAGTTGATTATACAATAAGTTTGAAATATGTGAATCCGTCCTTGAGAGCTCCGGGTGGGTAACTGCCCGGTTCTACCCGGCACGCAAGCGGGCTCTTGGGCGTGCACCCTTCGCAAACAATCAATCGTCCATGGAAAGGGTGTCCAGGGGGCTTTGGATTTTAAGAACCGTGCGACGGGCAACGTGGGTGTAGCGCTGGGTGGTACGCAGGGCGGCATGACCGAGGAGTGCCTGGATATACCGGATGTCGGTACCCCGTTCAAGGAGGTGGGTGGCAAAGGTGTGGCGGAGGCTGTGGATCGTGGCCTGTTTGTCAATTGCCGCTTTTTGAAGGGCCTTGTCGAATATGGTTTGGGCGGAACGGATCGAAAGATGATGATCCGAGGGATAGCCGGAGAAGATCCAGTCCCGGATATTGTAAAGGGCGCAGTATTGAAGAAGGAACTCCGCGGCGCGGTCTGAAAGCAGGGTGCAGCGATCCGTGCGGCCCTTGCCGGAACGGACCATGACGGTACGGCGCCCAAAGTCGATATGCTCCTTCCTCAGGACTACCACTTCGCTGACCCGGAGACCCGACGAATAGGCCAGCATTAAAAGAAGCCGGTGTTTCGGGTTTTTTTCACAGTCAAGGAGCCGTTGTATCTCGGATTCCGAAAGCACCTCCGGCAGTTTCTTGTCGCGCCGGGGCCGGTGCCGCTCGGCGGTGATGTCTCTTTTCATCACGTTATAATAGAAGAATTTGAGCGCACTAACGGCCAAATTCATGGATGAGGAGGAAAGATCCCTGGTTTTATCCAGGTAGGAAAGATAATCTCTGATATCTTCCCCGGCCGCTTCCTCGGGCCGTTTCTGCATTCTCCGGCAGAAGGACCGGTTATAATAAAGGTATGTCTTTATCGTCCTGGGGCTGTACTTCCGTGAGTGGAGCTCCGCCTCGAGCCGATCGGCCCATCCGGCCGAAAAGAGATCCGGCAGAGAGAGGGAGCCGGCGAGGCAGTCCCTGTCGTTCATTCGAGGCGCGGGGCGGGACATGGCCGCGGGCGCGGCGGAAACAGAGCACGATCCGTTCCACGGACGGTCGAAAAAATTTGAAACCGTAAAGGAAAGTGAATGTTCATCATAAATTCCATAGGGTTTTTTATCAAATACCTTCCGGAGCCGTTCATCACCGACATACTTGCCGGGAAAGACAAAGCACTTTCCGGAATTATCCCAGTGCCCCATCCCGGAATAAATAAACCGCTTGAACAAATCCGGATCATAGTCATAAAAGGGAACCACAACCCTGCCGTCTTTATGAAAGAGATATACCACATCCATAACCGCCCCCAATGAAGAACGAATATACCGCCGGAACAAACCGCGGGAATATACATCATATCACATGAAGAAGAAAAAGGAAAAAAATTCATTTTTATTAAAGCGCCGTGCATGCCGGTTCCCTATTATGCGCGGAGGTTTCCATGAAAACACTGGCGTTGATCCTGCTGTTGACGGCGGGAAGCTGTGACGGGGAAGGACTGAGGTTCGGCGAAGCGGAGAAGGACAGGAGGGAAAACATCAGCGTCATGACCTGGAATTTACAGGCCCTCTTTGACGGAACAGAGGCGGGGAACGAGTATGACGAGTACCGCGGCGGCGCCTGGAATAAGGAAAAATACGCGGCAAGGCTGAATGCGCTGGTACAGGCGGTGGAGTCCCTTGGAAACACGCCGGATATTCTGGCGCTGGAAGAGGTGGAAAACGACGGAGTGCTGAAGGACCTGGCAGGCAGGATGCCCGCCGGCCGCGGTTACCGCTGGACTTTTTTTTCCAACAATCCAGGTCATTCCCTGGGCGTAGGGGTTCTCAGCCGGTTCCCCTTTACCAAAGCTGCGGCCCATTCCCTCAATTACCAGGGCGAGGCGGTGCCAAGACCGGTACTGGAACTGTGGGTGGAGGTACGGGGCGCCCCCGTGGTGCTCTTCGTCTGCCACTGGAAATCAAAACTGGGAGGAGAAGATGCCACCGAAAAGATGCGGCGCGGGGCGGCGCGGATTATCCTGCGGCGGATACGGGAGATCCGCGAAACCCGGCCTTCCGTGCCGGTGTTGATCATGGGAGACCTTAACGAAAATCATGATGAATTTTACCGGCGAAACGGGGCGGTGCTGAGCGCCCTCATCCCCGACGATCCGGGGGCGGCGGCGCTGGCGGGATTTGGCGGGAAGGCGGTTTCCGGCGG
>JAISQR010000190.1 GCA_031274035.1 Treponema sp.
CGAACCGCCTCCGGCCCAAACAGCGCCAAGACAAACCAGAGTGACAAGAAACAGCATTAACAGTTTTTTCATATAAAATCCTCCTGTAATATATTTATCCAAAATACTTTGGATATTGCACATCGTTATACATTCCGGATTCAACTGGCAAGTGCAACACCGCCACATTTGGCAAAACCCCGGATGGGCTTTTGAATTCTAAGCATTCATGGTGTTGAATTTATCTCATTCAATATTCTATCTGATTTTTTCTGGGTTGTCAAGGGGCTCGCTTTCGGTAACATTTTAAAATGAGGCATTTCGGGCCTGCAGCCTCGGGTCCACGGCAAGGCGGATCTTTCTGAATCGACTATACAGAAACTGGTATATGAAAACGCCCTTGGATTCTTCATCCTCACTTGCTGGTAAAAGTATATACCCCATCCCAATGGGCCAGTAATTCCGGATTTTCGGAAATAAGGCGCATCCGTTTGGCGTATATACCGGGCAGGAAATCCCCGGAAATGCCGGGACTCACGTTGTTTTTACCCAGGCTCTCCTCATAGTACCGGGACAATTTTTCCACAAGCCGGTTAGCTTTATCCCAGTTTTTTCCCGAAAAATACATTTCCTGCAATTCCGTAAAACGGGGCAACAACTTGATCTTGAGGTCCCTGACAACCGGATTATCGGTACTGAATTCCTCGTAAATGTCCACGGGGTGTTTTTTGCCTTTGACCCTGATCCGGTCAATATGCCGCAGCAGAAAAGATTCGGGGTTAACCGCTTTATAAAGGCTGTCGTTTATGATGATCGGGGTGTTATACTCCTTGGTAAGATTTTCCAGCCGGGATGCGAGATTTACCGTATCACCGATGGGAGTATAGTCTACCCGGCGGGAATGGCCCATAATTCCCAGGGTAACCGGCCCATAGGCAATGCCGGTTCCCACATTAACCTGCATATCCGCAGGAGCTTCTCCGAAAAAAGCCCTGGGATCTGCGTTAAACAGTTTGAGCTGTGAACGAATTTCCACCGCGGTCCTCAGGGCCACTGAAGAGTCCGTAAATATATTCATCGTCCCGTCGCCCATAAATTTATCCGTATAAGCCACAAAACCCTGATCCTCTGCGAAGAACAGCGGTTTTGCAAGTACTTCATTTATGGCTCCGAGAAAATTGGTAAGAGCCCGGGAGGACATTCCCTCGGACAGGGTAGTAAAACTGCGGACATCGGTAAACATAATAGCGTTATCAGCGTTAACCGAAGGCATATCATTGGGGTCCCGGTCCTGGATAACGATCCAGTCCACCAGCTTGGTGTTCATACCCTTATTTGAACGGATAATAATACGCTGCTGCTGGTTGAACAGGAAGGCAAATCTTCTCGCCAGAATCAAGGTAGACCCGGCGGTAAAAACAAAAAAACCGTACCGGCTCGCAGTTACGCCGTAATGCAAAAATGCAGAATCTATAACATCAAACACCGCAGTCCCAAAGGTGAGAAAGGCGCCGATTACCAGATTGCCGATAGAGGTTTCCACCATGGTCCTGGCAATGATTCCCGGAGGCGAATAGCTTTTTCCCGCCGCAGTGTACCGTTTTTTTTGATCCCTCACCGCCAGCACAAAGCTGTAAACGATATCATGTCCGATGATAAACGGGGCTATTCCTATGATGCTGTACTGCCATAAGGTGAGAACATCTATTGTGTAGGGAAGGGAAAAAAACCACAGGGATATTGCCAGAATGCCGTACAGGGCGCCATAGATCCGGGTAACCAAACAGATTTTTTTTAAAGAGATGCTTTCCAAAAAAGCGGCGCCCAGGGGAAGCACCAGAATAACCATGAACAGTTCCAGGCGCAATATGATATTGCTGTCCTGAACAAGAAAATAAATTGTCGTGGTTCTGGTGAAGAGATAAATTCCCAGAACAAGGGAAAAAAGCCCGTAATAAAGATTGTGGCGATCCTTTCTACGGAAAAGGAACATGAACAAATGGTGGATGCCCATAAAAACATAAAGCCCCAGGAGGATCAGATCTATAGCCTCATTGCTGCTACGGACAATCACTCTGTAATCGTCAATATAATAGGGAGACGCATAATAAAACCCCATATCAGAAAAAGTCGGATCTCCTACAATTCTGAAGGCAAGAATGTTCTCCCCCCGGGTAAACAGGTTTTTTTCCACCGGAAAAGAGATGCGGCGATAACTCCGGTGGGATATGATGCGGCCTTCCCCGTCCAAAAACATTTCCGCTTTTACCACACGGCCGTTCAGATAGATCTCCCAGTTATCCCCCAGGCTGACAAGAAAAATTCCGGGTATAAGAGTATGATCCCGCTCCATGGCCGCCGCCCCTTCATCGCTTATCCTGAAAGGAATGACAAAGGTAAATTCCATTTCCCTGGCCCCAAAAGGGGACAGGAAAATCCGATCCGGTTTTCCATAAAGGGGCAGATCTTTTACATATACCGGCGGCCTTTTGGGGGAAGCTTCAATTACCAGCCACTCCCCGGAATCACGGTCCGGCGGCCGGAGCGTGTCGGCGATATCAAAACCGGTTTTGACATAGAGGGGATAATCCTGCAAATTAACATAAAGGGGATTTGGAGGGTTTGCCCAGAGCAGAGGATGCAAAACAAGGCATAAGATGACCGATAAAAAAAACAACTTTATTTTTCTGTGAAACATACTTTTTTCCGGTGAATCTACTTTATAGCAAACATTCCGAAAAATCCACTGTACCCTTGGGAATCATGGAAAGGATCAACGCCGGTATAAAACAGATACTGGATATTCCATAGCTAAACTCAGGGCCATCCGCCTTCATATCCCCGCCTGAGCCTGTAGGCCCGGTTTTTATTGGCGCCTGTCTTTATCAATATACCGGCTTCGACTAATTTATTCAGAATTTCCTTAGCCCAGGATGATGACTTTCCGGTTATTTCGCCCGCTGTTTTTCCATTGATTTGACCGTTAGCCTTAAGGTAGGGCAGGAGGATTTCCAGAAATGCCTTTTCCGCCTTTGACAGTTTATCAGCAGGTTCCGCCATATAAATAACGGTATTATCGTAGACTGCATCGTTGATTTTATCGCCGGACTTATCGCCGGTTTTATCGCCGGTTTTGTCGCTCAAAAGAACCGTCGTCTTGAAAATATCCCCTTCCAGCAATTCCGGCTCACTACCGGAATAGAGCCTGGTATACCTCTAGAGATTCCGCACCCCCGATCCCAGTTGATCCGCGAGGCCGATATTTACAAAGAAACGGGCCAAAAGGGGATTCTTTGGATAGGGGGTGAATTCCTCCGGGGTGATGCGTCCGGGCTTGAGGGATTTGTTCCAGTTTTCCGCGTATATTCGATCCTGTTCGATAATGATCTTGGCGGGAAAAACGCTTGAGTATTCCCGGTGAACAAGACTATTGCTTATAATCTCCCGGGCAATCCAACTGCGGACACTGATATTCTTGTTATCTACCAGGAAAAATTTATCCAGGGTATGCTTGGCGATAAATTCCATGAGAAGTTCAAAGCTGTCAATAAGATTGGTCTCCACCAAAAGACGATCATCGTAGCGGTCAAGGTTTTCCCGGCGCAGGAGGGCATCGGTAATATAACCGGGAACACAGGA
>JAISQR010000221.1 GCA_031274035.1 Treponema sp.
ATGCCCCGGACCCGGAGCGAAGCGGAGGGTTGGCGTGCCCCTTGCGTGCCCGCTCACCGGGCACATAAGCAAGGGGCATGACAAGGGGGTACGGAATAAACTTTACATAAAGGAATTGAATATAATGGTTGGCGAAGGTAGATGATTTGGAAAAATCGCGGAGCGATTTTTACCGACTATGAGGGTTTTAGGGGGCGGAGCCCCCTAGGAGAAGGGGGAAGCGGAAAAGCCGGCGAACCGTAGGTTCGATGGCTTTGCAGCGTGGGGGAAGGCTTTCCCCCTTAATTACTTCTTGCGTGTAACGGGGTACTTGAAAGTATGATTTGAGACGGTAATAGAAAAGGAATTGGATATTGACTTTTTTGAGATCCTTTGCCAGAATACCTGAAACCGGAGACTGGATATGGCGATATACAAAACGAAATACTTTGGTGATTTTGAGGCGGAGGATGAAGATGAAACGGTTGAAATAGAAACCGTTGTACAGGAAGCCGGATAACGGTTTAGGGATAAACATGAGAATTGGGGAACTCCGTAGAGCCCTGGGATTGAAACAAACGGAACTTTCCGGGGGAATTAAGATGAGCCAGACTTATATCGGCAATATCGAGAATGGCAAAAGAAAGGTGAATGACCGGATAATTTCGCTGCTTTTAATGACCTACGGCGCTAATGAGGGGTGGTTGCGGACGGGAAAGGGTTCAATGTTTAGCAAGGATAATGATCCGAAGGTTGACCGGGTTATACGGAATTTTAAGAAGCTGGACGGCTTATTGCAGGACTATGTATTGAAACAGATAGACTTGGCGGTGGAATACCAGGAGAAGAAGGGGAAGGGGTAAAGGCAACGAATACAGGGCCATGCGATTTTATGTTATACGAGAAATACTAATGTATAATCCAGTCAATATATTTTTTCCCAAATGATGAAAGTGTTACCGTATCATTTCTTGCATAGTGGAGCAAGGCATTTGCGCCTCCCCCGTTTGCCGTTTGATAACCTACGCTAAAACTGCCGCCTGAATACTGGCTGGTTCCGATATTTATTAAATCAAGCCTTTCAAGGCGATTAAAACTATACATAAAAAAATTGTCATATAAATAGTTATTGGGCTTAGCGTCATCTACCCTAATTTTTTGTTCTGAAACATCCTTTTTTAATTGTTCAATGTCGAATGGCTTACCACGCTCAGTAAAATACAGTTCTATTTGGCCAGATTGTAATTCAGATAATTTGCTGATTTCCAATTCTGTCAAGCTGTCTGTTATATCAATAAATACTTCTATTAGATAATCATGGTTTGATAAATCTCTTATTAAATAATTCTTCAATAAATTGGCGAAACGTTCTATTTTATCCGTTCTATGCGACAGTGCTGATTTTTGTGCTGCTTGTAAAAAGAGGTCATAAAATTCTTCTGTATTGACCTTCTTTTTCATTATAGAAATTATCTCCGTATCTGAATATTCAATAGATTTTATTTTTTCATCAAAGCTTTTTAAGAGCGTTTCCAGTCGTTTTTCCCGCAATTTGTTACCTGCATCTGACAATATTGTATCTAATGAAGTGCCAATATAAGGGATATTTTGAATTAACAATTTAAGCGGCACATTATCCGTATATTTTTCAGCCAGATTCTTTTCTTTTTCTTGGGCATTAACCCTTTGCGTTGAATTGCTGCTTATTTAATTTTCCCCCTTTCGCCTCGTTTCTTTTCATCCCTATAAAGAAGCGGATTAGGTCCCGAATTTGGTGTCAGACACCCTTCGCGTTACCATTCAAATCAGTTTTCATTGCCATTATTCCTTTTGATTATAAGTAACCATGCATGGATTGTAGCAAGGAAGTAATGGAACATCCAGCTTAGAAATATAGCATCGTCATAATCTTCTTTTTGCTGCGGATTATTATGACGAATACCGAATTTGTTTATTAATTGAAACAAATCACTTTCATCTGCCTTTTTTATAAGCGGTTCTGCCTTTTTGCGTAAGCCCTCTAATATGTCGGCCAAATGCCTGACCGCTTCCTTCCTTTGCAAGCGTGATGATTTTCTGTTTTGATAAGTAAATACCGCTTCATCAACCCTCGAAATGATACCTTCATCTTCTGTGGGCAATTTCCTTTCAACCAGTTGTTTTAAACCATGCGAAGATAGTCTGATAATGTGCCCGGCTTCATTTAATTCAAAGCCTTCATTGTAATCTTTTAACTGTTTGTTTAGTTCAAACCTATAAATTTCTCTGCCGTCTTTGTTAGTTCTATTGGCAAATAATTCATCTTCCGTATATAGCTTTGAAATGCAATCATAACAAAATTCCATTATATCGAATAAATCTTCTTCGCTATATTTATCGATATTCGTGTAAATAGGCCAAAGATTTTCCTTATGTAGATTAAGATATAACAGTTGTGCTATTGCATTATCGTAACCAAGGGATCCGGCTATAAGATCTCCCTTATGAGTATATCCGATAGTTATTGCAAAATATTCTTCATTGTATAACTTGCAATATAAGGTATAAAACATTTTTTTTAATTGAAACAAGTCAATTTTAACCTTATCCTTATTAGGATTATTTCGCTGTGAATAGTATTGACGGTCCATGATTTTAAGACTTATTCCATAATTCTGATAAATCAAGTCTTTTTATTTTTCCATTGGTATTTTTCATTCGGTATTTTTTCTCCTTCCCATTTTTGGGTCCAACAAACAATTCGTCGTTTGTCGCCTGGTAAATTTCAATAATGCAATCTAAAATTTCCTTGCTCATCAAAGTTATTGGATTTTTCCTGTCCGCAGGCGTTGTATATAATATCATACATTGGCCGTAAAACAGATTCTGGTTTTATGTCAAAATCGTTGATAATACTTTCGGGGAGTTTCACTGTATCAGTATCAATCACACTTTTGCCCCAGACCATACTATGGATTGAGTTGTTTTCAGGAATACTATAGCCAAGCACATTAATAAGCGATATGGAAAAATAAACCGGAGGCTGTATATTAATAGACTTGAAATAGTTAATCACTTTTGTGAAATAGTGCAATACTGATTCTTCAAAAGCATATATCGGAATATTTTTTTCTAGAAAATGGGATGATACTTCATGTGCGGAAAATAAAAGCCCATCAACTGCCTCAATCGACCCATTGCGGAATATTTGGGTATAATCATAGGAAATAATTTCATCACGAGTGGCAGACGAATACAACAGACAGCCATTTAAGTTGTATTTCGTATTCCAGCCATCCCCGTAAAGTAATCCAAGATCCCTTGATTTTTCTTTTAGTTTTTTAATGCCTGTTTCCTGCATTGGATTGAAAGAGTCAAATGGGATAAAATGCAAGATAACATTTCCTCTTTGAGAAATCGGTACTGGCGCATTACCGTCTAAAATTGACATAATCCGCTCGTTTTTAAACGAATTAATTTTTGTTAATAAGGCGTTTGAAAAATTAAACATATCCCGAAGTTCAAATGTATCAAGAAGATATTTTCCTTTTGAATTCCTTGCATAGAACCCTGTAGAACCTCCAAGAATAACTCTATGGGGACGGTTCCAGCTTTTTTCTATGTGTAATAGCAGAACATACTTGTTCCCTAATATAGGTAACAGCTTAATCTGATGAGCAATTCGTGGCTGTAAGCCATCACGCATTAAATTGTCAATTTTTCTCGATAGTTCATCTGTCTTGATTATTTCAATGCCAATAATATCTTTTGGAATGCCGTTTTTTTCAGATATTCCATATATAATATCCCCGCCCTCGGTATTGGCAAATGCGGAAACATCAGCAAGAAATTCTTTTTTTTCGTCATCTGATGACGGAACTGTAGCAATTTTCAATTCCTGTTTATATTCAATTGTTTTATTTTCAGCTACGGAATTTGTGATAAGTCCTTGTATATCAGAAATACTTATTTTTGAAAAATCAGTATAAAACATTATATCTTCCTCCCTTTTCCCCGTCTTTTGGTCTCGACAAACAGTTCCCCGCCTAGTTTTTGGTAGAGTTCAAACAGATAGGCTACCCGCTGGCTGTCGTTTTCAAAAGAACGGCCATAGGCGGCTTCTACCGCTTTGTCTAGTTTATGGTGAGCTTTCAGCAAGCCGGGCGGCATAGATAAGGGGTCATACAAGTCGGCCAAGGAACTATTGGGATATTTACCACGAATGTCCAAAATATTCTGCGCTCCTGTTTCGATGTTCTTTCTTGTTTTTTCAGATGGTTCCTGCGGAAACGGAAAATTATTGTAGACAATGGAGGCTGAATATTGAAAATCACTTTTCAAGCGTCCTGAAATACACCGTGTCCATGCCATGTGCATTGCGGACGTTAAAATTCCGAACAGATACAAATTCGCTCCGGGAACTATAAGACATTTATTGCTTGCGATTATTTCTTTTGAAACAAAACCGATTGGTATATACTGCCTTCGTTCAGATGAAACTTCCGGTAAAACAAGATAATCGGAACCGGGCTGGGCAACGGTAAAAAAAAGTGTTGGGCGGTCTGCGGCTTCTCTGGTTGCCGAACTGGTACTTTCCAGCCGCATTTGTTTCACCTTTTCTACACGCTTTAAGACATGGGGTAACTGCTTTAGTTTTGAGGGTTCAATTTCGGGAAGCCATAAGCAATAGCGTTTTACATTATTGATATATTCCTGTGAACCCATGAATTGCCTAATATATGGTTTTGCTTTGGGTTCTGACTTTAGAAATTCATTCTTTTCTTCTTCATTGAAAATTAGGTTGCCGCCGTCAGTTGGTTTACTACCATAAACCATTTTAGGAACCTTGCTTATCGGTTCGGTCCTCTTTTGTATTATCAACGGAGCGGCGTCAACCAGATAGGGATTTATCTGTTTTACGTCTATGCGGTTTGGTTCAGATGTAACACTTTTATAGAAATATAATTTTTTATCAATGCTGTCAAATGTAGCAAACCCTAAAATAATGCAATAGACAGCGGCCTTGCCCTTTGCCTCATTGCTCCACTTAAATGTCTGGTGAGCAAAATTGACTTTAATACTGTATTTATTAAGCAGCTCCGGCCAAAGAATGGGAATTTGCTCACCCTGGCATATACTATTTGTAGAAACAAACGCAACTTCAATTTTGGTATCTTTTATGTATTGGGAGGCTTTGATATACCAACAGGTAACATAATCAAGACTATTACAGCCTTTTAAATAGTTAAACACATTTTCCAATTCCCTTTTTTGTTTCTGGTTCATTACGCTTGCACCCAAAAACGGCGGATTTCCCAAAATGTAATGTAATTCGTTTTTTGATACTATAGTTTCCCAATCGGTTGTCAAAGAATTGGCGCAGTGTATATGTGCGGCGGCGGCAAGGGGTATGCGGATATAGTAGGTTCCGAAGCGTTCCCTGACTTGCATATTCATTTGATGGTCCACCAGCCACATGGCGACTTGCGCCACTTGCGCCGGAAATTCTTCTATCTCTATGCCGTAAAACTGATTTACGTTTACTTTTATTTCTTCATGGACATCAAGTACCTGTTCTTTGCCCAGGAGTATTTCCAGTACGTCAATTTCAAGTTGGCGCAACTCCCGGTAGCTGATAACAAGGAAGTTTCCGCAGCCGCAGGCGGGGTCCAGGAATTTCAGGTTTGCGATTTTGTCGTGGAATTTCCTTAATTGTTCCCTTCTTCTTTCCGGGGCAAGTTTTTTGATTTTATTGAATTCATCATGGAGGGAGTCGAGAAACAGCGGGTGTATCAGTTTTAGTATATTTTCCTCGCTGGTGTAATGAGCGCCTAAATCGTGGCGCTGGGTATCGTCCATGACGCTTTGAAACATGGCCCCAAAGACCGCCGGGGAAATTCTGCTCCAGTCGAGGGTACAACATTCAATGAGGGTATCCCGCATGGGGCGGTCAAAATCGGCGGTTTCAAGGGTTTCCTCAAAAAGACGGCCGTCTATGTACGGGAAAAGATCTAACTGTTCATCTATGGTTTTAAGGCGTTTTTCTTTTGGCTTGTTCAAGACTTCAAAGATTTTTTGTAAATGCAAGGCAAGGTCGCTACCGTCCGCATTGGTGCGGTTCAGTATGTAGGCGATAAACATATCGGGTGGGTCGAAAATTCCGGTATCGTCGGCAAACAGGCAGAACAGGAGCCGTACAAGATACAATTCAAGCTGGTGCCCGGTATAGCCGATTTCCTTCAAACGGTCATGGAGGCGACCCATAGTTTCCGCAGCTTCTATATTTACCGGATCGATTTTTTTGTATTTTACATCGGTATACCCGGCAAGATTGCCGAAAAGGGTAACATAATCCAAGAGTTCAAAAAGCGTGAAAACGTGCAACTCCGGGTCTAAACCTAAATCCTTCGTGTAATCGTAATAATTAAAATTAACAAAATCGCTGATTAAAATTCCCTGCGGAAGGTCTTTGAGGGGCAATGCGTTTATATACCCTTGGGCCTGCCGGTATGCTTTTGATAAATCCTCGCCGGGGCTTTTCATTTCGATAAGAAGGCGGCCCGGCCACAGGAGGTCTATGTAGCCTTTCTGGTCGCCGCCGGGTTCGGGGCCAAACAGGGTGTTCTGGTTTTTACCTACGGCAACTTTATATTCACGGATTGCTTTTTTGCGGCCTTCATCGCCGAAAATATTGAGGAAGCCAAGCATGAATTCAGCATCATCGGCCTTTTCCCGTGCGTTAGGGGCCTTGTCTTTCCATTCGTTGACGAAGGCGGCGGCTCTGGTTTTTATTTCGTTCCATGACAGGGGCATTTATTTCTTTATCCTCCTTTGTTTCGGCATAGGCGGGTCGGGGAAATGATGCCCTGGCTTTTATAGATCCTTTGGTTTGCGGGTCCTCTGTTTGGGAGCGGCAGGGGCGGCTTTTGTGGACGGTCTACGCCCGGGCTTTTTGGGAGTTTCAGCTTCCCCGGTATCATCAACGATTTTAGCGGCGGCTGCATTCTTCTGAATTGAGGCTATGCCTTTGAGAGCCGATTTCTTGTCGGGGTACGATTCCCCGGAGGCGATGATTTCGCCGTTGGCGGCTTTGAGGTTAAAGCGGTACTGCTTAGCTCTGTCTTTGTATACGGTGAATTTTGCGGGCATTGGACACTCCTTTATAGTTGATTAAGGACGAGTATATGAGGGTTGGGCGATTGTGTCTATGGTACGGGGCCTTGGCGAACCTATAGGCCGCTGAGGTGCGGAAGATTGAGGCGTTGGGCGGGAATACCCTTACGGAACCTGCTGTTTTAGCCGGAAAAGCCGATGTGGCTTCCGGTATTCCGCCAAATGAACATTAAAATAATAGAAAACCTTTATATAATTCCTCTTTCCTCCGGCTTACCCTGTACCCATGAGCAACGAAAACGGGGTACAGAACCCATATACACACCTTAATCCCCCTTGAGGACTTTAAGGCCCTTTTAGGCTTTGATGACCGGGAGGACACATTGAGCCGTTTTTGTCTTATCACGGCTACCTACACCATTGAGCAATACTGCCGGAGACAGCTCCTGCGCAAGAAGCGGTTTGAATTCTTCCCCTTCTATGGGGAATATGTTTTTCCCCTGCGGGACTACCCGGTGCGGGAGGTTTTGGTGGTCTACCAGACCCACGCCCTGAAAGAAGCGGTCATTGTCGAACCCGGCTTATACCACACTATACCGGACTGCGGGGAGCTTGAAAATATGCCGTTTTGCCTTTCGGTTTCTCCCTCCTTGCGGCTTGTCCGGGAACTGTCGGGCCTGAAAGTGCATTACCGGGCGGGGTATACGCCGGGGAAGGCCCCAGTTGACCTGGCCTCGGCTTGCTTTGAACTGGCGGCATGGAACATGAGCCGTTACCGGGGGCGGCATATCGGGATGACCGGGGCCGTCCGGGGGAGCGGCAAGGATGGGGAACATCTGGAAGCCTCCATGCCGGAGAATGTGCGGGGGCTTTTGGAACCGTATAAGCGGAAGACCATTTAGGAATGACGGATATGACAGATAAATCCCTATTTATTGAAGAAAACATCTTGAATTCGGTAAAAAAACTGCTTTCCGGGCGGGTGAATGAGCTATTGGGGGAAACGGAATACCCCATACCTCCTATTGAGTTTGGCACATACCGGGGCGGTTCCATCGTGGTCCCGGCTATCACCCTTTCCGCCTGTGAACGGAGCGAAAAGGAGCGGATTGTCCGGCTGGACGCTTATACCATGACCATTACTTTTACCGTGCCGGAATGGCCCGCCGGGGAGCGGAACTGTTACGCCTACGCCGCATCCGTGGCCGCGGCGTTGGGGGAAGATCCTGCCCTGGGCGGGGCGGTAGACCGGGCGGAACTGACGGGGAAGAAGTACAGCCCGCCAAAATGCGCCGGGACGGGGGCGGATTGGGGTATAACCCTGACATTACGAATAACGGTTGAAGGGGGCGGTTATGTTGGTTAATGGCCGGGATTGTCTCATCAAGACCCAGTACCGGGAAACGGGGATACCCTACGCCGAAGAAACCATCCGGGAGGCGGTATCGCTTTTGACGGAGGAAGCCTCGATAGAGGGGGACGGTTCCTGCCGGGCTATTCGCAAGAGCGGCGGCGTGGCCGGGTGTGTGGTAACGCCTTTGACTATCGGGACGGCTCCCCTTCTGCTCTATCTTGCTATGGGCAGCG
>JAISQR010000224.1 GCA_031274035.1 Treponema sp.
ATTTCCAGTTCCCCGTAGGCCCTGGCTATGGTGTTGGGGTTGATCCGGAGCTTTACCGCCAGGGAACGGATGGTGGGGAGCCTGTCCCCGGGCAGCATACGCCCGGAAAGTACGGCGTATTCAATCTGCCGGATGATTTGACGGTAGAGGGGAACCCCGCTGGACGGGTCAAGGGTAAAGCTTAGGGGGTTCCGCACATTTGTACTATTCATCTAGTACAATCATAAATGAACTAGTACAATATGTCAATCACTTATGAATCACAAGAGGGTAAAGTTTCGCTTGACAAAGCGACCCTTTTGGGCGATATTAGAAGCAGGCGGTAAGCCGGAAAAGCCGTATACGCGAGGACGGTCCATTGGGCCATGTTTCCCGACTGCGGCTTTTTTTTGTTCGCTCTGGGGCGAGGTTCGTCATTTAGGGGCGATTTCGATGTCCTTCAAGCCATAATACCGAAATTTATCTATATCGTAGACTGGTTTTCTGGTTGTCAGGATAACCTTGAAAAGTTTTCCGTTAACCTTGCACTCACTTTCAAAACAGCTTGCGCTTTCTATCTTTTTTCGCCTCTGGTAATCGGGGCTTTCCCCTTTGAAAATGCCGTTTTCAAGGAAAAAATCAAGGGATCGTACCGAAATGATATGTTCCCTTCGCCTTGACTTCCGCCACCACTCCATAAGTCCATCTTGGGATACCCGTATCGACTTTCCAGTACTCTTGTTCAGATACTCATGCCCCTGAAAATTTAGTTTGCCGTATTGCAAACAGGCGTATTTCAACTGCCCTATGGACAGATTCTTTTCTTCCTCGGTCTCCCAAATTTCAGGGATTTGAGCCTCTTGTAACTGAACTCCCACGAATCTGAGCATACAAAAATAGGAAAAGATGGTCTATGGACGTTAAGGAAACACAGGGGTTTTTGTGGGTTTTCTCCTCTTCCCTCTTCAAGGCTTTATTTACCCGGATTCAAGGCATAGGTAATGACCGTTTGCCCTTCATTGACGGACCAATATACCCTGCCGTTTGTTTGGTTGTACCGCAGGACATCGTTCATATTCAGGCGGATGCCGGGAAGCTCCGCCATGGGCGAAAGGGCTTTTCCCTGTTCATCAATTATCAACATATAGGTTGATTCATACCCTGTGGAAGTAAAGAACTCCCACATAAGAAGATACCCCTCTTCCAGGGCGGTAATTTTAGGGTGGGCGGCATGGCCCGTTGCAGCGGTATAGGCAGTAATATAAACCGGCTTGCTGCAGGCGCTTAGATTTTCATCAAAGGTAAGAATAAACAAATTCCGTGAACTTCTTCCGTAGGTTCCGGTAAAGATATAACCCCCCGGAGTTTTTGCAAGCCCGCCCAACTGTGCATAGGTTGCGTTTTGCCCTACAGCGCCTTCAAATTTAAAGGCATGCGCTCTTTTTGTCCTGCCGCCGGGATGGAATTTGGCAAAGGTAAAACACCGGGGATAGGCGTCGCCGTGATCGGCAAATACAAAACCGCCTTCAATGGGAAGGATAAACTGGTTAAAGGAATGGCTTGCATAGGGCATGACAAGAGTTTCCGCTTGACTGGCATTGGTTGTGGCGCCCCTGTCCACCCGTTCAAAGGTATCTTTATTCAGGACAAAACCGTAACTGGCCTGGTGGCCGTCAAACATTTCCCTGCCAAAGTACACGGCGATCATGTTCCCGGATATTTCAAGCCTGCAGGCAGCGGCATCAAAGGGGACCCGTATTCCGTGGAAGCTGGAAGGCGCATAGGCCTTTAGTTTGTAGCTTAACAGTTTAACTCCCTGCGGATCATATTTAACCATGATCATATTTTCCGCATTGCGATCGTTTGAAGAAACCAGACGGCCGTAAAAGAAATAATAATTTCCTTCGGTATCTTTGGTAAAAGCCCCCATTCTTGGAAGCTCGCCCTGGAACTCCATGGTTTTTACCGGTTCCAGATCGCCAGAATATTCAAAGACAACGGTATTGTGGGCAGCTTGATCAAAGGTGCAGACACTGACTCCATCCCCGTTTACATAGGTCATAACGGAAGGAACCTGGCTCCAGGCCCGGCGATAATCATTTGAACGATCAGCTGAATTGTTGACGGCAAACTCCACAGACTGCCTGACGGATGCCGGATTTATGTCATCGGTAAAAGCGGGCGGTGCAAAAACCGTCAAAATCAGGGCCAGGACAGGGGAAAACTTTTTCACGGAAAACCTCCAAAAAACCGGATTTTCTCTCACGTTTTGTTTTGCCCTGCGCCATACATACGGATGATCTCCTCAGGGGATTTACCGCTTTTTAGGAGTTCGACTATTCTTGCCTCACCCCGTGCTTCGCCTCGTGCTTCGCCCCGTGCCTCCCACTTTGCCACAAGGCCAGCGTCCTCAAGCACCTTGTCCAAAGTCAACGCCACATCACTCATTTTTACTGCCTCCTGTACTGGTTTAGGGTTTGCCAAATAGACCGCCTTTACATACGCCCCAAGCAGGGCGGCCTTCCCCTGTTTGTATATCTCTTCCGTCAGCCTTGCCAAGCCGGTTGTATCAAGTTCGTTGCTCAGGTTTTTGAGCCATATATTCTCATGTTCCGAAAGCTTCTTGCTCTCGATTATCTGGATGGGCATAATATCGCCTGTTACCCAGTAGATCCCTCCCCACTTTTCCTCAACAATGTACCCGCGGATCTCCTTCAAATGTTTCAAAAGCTCACGGGGATGCCGGGTTTCCACAAATGTCAGGGTCAATTCCGTCACCGGCGTCTTGTTAAGCGCTGCGTAGATGCAGGCATACCCGTAGATTTTGTAAAAATCGTCCACCGACACATAGTCGGCGGGGCTTTTGTATTCTACGATGTTATCCCTTTTGAATATGGACGCGATATTCTTTTCAATAACGATGTCCTTTTCTTTCTTGATGATAAGGACATCCATCTGAAGGGGTTCGGCGGTGAGCTGATACTCAAATTCAAAGCGGAGGGCGCTTGCGTATGCCTCAAGCTCCGCCTGAATAGCCCGGTAAAAGGCGGGATGCCAGGCTATGTGTGAATCATCAATGTGCTGTCTCTCTTGCCTTTCCATTTTGCCACTCTCCCCATAAAAGATACCCTTATTTTGGAAGTTTTTCAATACACTGGCTGCCTTTGTGTTGGCGGATTATAAAATGGCGCCTGGCGCCGCTTCCTGGGGGTTTCAAAATAATTGGTTTTTACGGTAGTCTGTATTTGGCAGAGATAAATGATTAAGAAGGATAGCTTTAGCGTTAAAGATGCCGTGCAGCTCTGTCTTTTTCTGTTGGGCTGCCGGACTCTGGCCGAACTGCTGCTCTACCTTTTCCGTATCGATCTGATTCTTGTATATGATATTGCTTTCCTGGTGGTCGTTATTTTTATTATCAAAAAATCGGGTAAAAAGGAACTGGACAGTATCCTGCAATGGCGGGAAGTTCCGGCCGCGCTGTTTTTTGCCCTGGTGGTGATGTATTTCGGCATGGAGATTTTACGGCGGGAAATAGGCAATATCTTTGCCATAATTCTGTTGATGCCGGACGGCTTCTTTGATCATTCTTATCACCGCGGTGTTTTTATGACCCTTTTGAGCAATGCGGTTTTCCCCGCAGTTACCGAAGAACTGTTCTTTAGAGGGGTCATTTTAAAGCGCCTGCAGAAAAACTATTCCAGGCGGAAAGCGCTGCTGGTAAGTTCCCTGCTGTTCGGCCTTTTGCACCTTAACCCCTGGCAGGCTCTACTGGCTTTTATCTCGGGACTGTTTTTGGGCTGGATATACCTGCAATGGAAAATTATATGGCTCTGTATGTTTATACACTGTTATAATAATATTTTAGCTTCTTTCCTGTCATTTCCGGTAAACTATCTGCCCAATACCCGCAGTTTTTCCGTACTGGTACTGCATCCCCTGTGGCTTGACATTTTAGGCATCCTGTTGTTTCTTACCGGCCTTGCCGCTGTTCTTGCCAGCGGCAAGCGAAAAAATCCTACAACATGATGTCGAATACCCGTAATTCATCCCGGTCGTCCAGGGTTTTCCATTGCTCTTTTGGTTCCCCGGCGGCGGGCGTGTGTTCCTTCCGGAAGTCAAAGGTCAGGAGGTAACCTTCTTTGGCGTTACGGCTGCGGAGGTAATCCGCCAACTGCGCGTATCCCGCCTTGTGATATTCCTGCCCCCGCCATATTTTTAATTCAATTATAAACTCCTGCTTACCAAAGCCCACTACCAGGTCCATGCGCTGGGCATCGGTGGTTTCGCTTTCGATATAATAAAAACCTTCGCCGTTTATCAAAGGGGTAAGAAAGGACAGAAACACCAGGCGGCCGTGACGTTCAAGAAAGGCTGCGTCCTTTTTGGTAAAAATTTTCCGGTAGTGCTGGGCAAACTTTGTAAGACACAACTCCATGTCAAATTTACCGTCCCTTACCACATCATACTTAAAGACTCCGTTTACCTCTTTTTTATCAGGCCCGTGCTTTCGGGAATCTTTGGAAATAAAATAGTTTGTGATCCTGACTTCAAAAATCCGGTTTGCGATAATAATTCTTTCTCCGAACTGCCGGACAAAACTGAACATCAAAGCCCAGTTTACCACCGGATCATCGCTGGAATATTTCCTTTCGATGCCGGAAACAAGAATGTCGTAAATCATCTGATATAAATCCGGGTACATCTCCAGGTTTTTAAAAATATCGTCAAACAGGGTATTCCGTTCCTGACTAATAAGATATTTTACTGTCCTTTGTATACCCCCATGGGTCCAGTCCCGATCAAATTTTTCATCAATAATCTGGCAAATTCTTGACACCAAAAAGGGATAGCCCGAAGTGTAATCGTATATTTCCCGCGAAACGGCGGGAATGTCCATGCCCGTGTGATAGTCCCCCTCGTAGTCGGTAAGCATGGTGGCAATTTCATCGCTCTTAAAGGACATGTCCACCTCAAATTCAGCGGCAATATTCCAGGGGGAGTTATACATTTTCCCTTCTGTCGCGGCCGGGGTGTAGACCCCTTCGTTGATGAGCTTTAGTTTCAAATTTTTAATATCATAAACCCCGGCCAGAATAACGCTCTGAAAGGTAAAGACCCTGCCGTCATTCCGGGCCAGGTACTTGTCCCGGAGCATCCCCAGAAAATGGATATAGACCCGGTTGTTGCTGGTTTTGTCTACCTCATCGATCATAAGTACCAGTTTCCGTCCCTTGCACATCTTGTTAAGGTGACGGGATAAGCTAGCAAAGTCC
Source organism: Treponema sp. (assembly GCA_031274035.1). Lineage (GTDB taxonomy): Bacteria > Spirochaetota > Spirochaetia > Treponematales > Breznakiellaceae > JAISNI01. Next base: position 5,253 of record JAISQR010000224.1, read on the forward strand.
GTAACCGCCGTATCTACCCAGCTTGCGATATAAGCCGTATCCTCCGAGGCTGAACTAATTTGCAGGGCATCCTGAACGTGCCGCATGAACATACCGCAAAACGCTTCCTGGCTGTCAAAGGGGCTGTCCCCTATGCCTTCAAAACTCATCTTGAGACAGATATAGTCAGGGGCAAGATTCTTGTGGAGGAGGTTCAGGGTGGTGGTTTTTCCGTACTGCCGCGCCCGGTTGATGGTAAAATAAAGTCCCCGGTCCACCATCTTCCTGATTTGGGCGATTTTAGCGGA
>JAISQR010000148.1 GCA_031274035.1 Treponema sp.
TTTGGGGCGAAAGTTTAACTTTTTGCCGCAGATAGCGGGGTATGAAACCGCGCAGTATTTTCGGACTGAAAGTCCGCAATTTCCTATCCATCGACAGATTTTTTCGGATCGAAAAAATCTGATACCTCGCCCTGAAGGGCGAGGTAGTTCATTTATAGTAACTATCTCTCTAATATTTGAATTATTACAGATTTTTTGGTGAAAATCTAGTAACCAAAATTTTGTTGCGCTTTGCATATAAATATAGAGAGGCTTTATACCTTGCAAACTCCGAATACTCGAAGAGTACAGCATGCCCATGGATCGGGATTTTTTGCATGAATATGCAAAAAATCCACAAGTGCAATCGGACACGAAGTGTCCGCGGCTGCTAGTAGCTTGATTAGGTCAAATCAATAGGTTTAACCACGGACCACACAGACAACACGGACGAAGAAAAAGGGTAAACTTGAAGTAAAATCAGCTTTTTTCCGATATTTTTCCAGCTTTTCCCTATTTTTCTGTATGGTCCGTGAGGTCAGTGGTTAAATTTTTTATCAGTTCATTTAGCCTAATCAAGGTACTAGGTATGTGCGATATTTATACGTGTTCTCAAGTGCTTGGGGACCCTGTGGGTCCCTCACAAAGGGGCTCCGCTCCTTTCGCTCCAACCGGCTTATTTCAGGGCGGCCCCTTCATTCCGCCGATTGCGCCACGGTAGCGGCGACGCTATCCCCGCATGAGGCCTGAGTAGTTACAAATTTTTGCATAAAAATACAAAAATCTACCAAAGTCCCACATGCTCCCCGAACCGGTAGAGAGAACAGCATAAAAACTTTTTAAAAAATTTTTTGATATATTCTTTTTAATGGTGTATATATGTTACCTATGGAACAGAGTAATCCTCATATTGAACTAATTACGAAGGCCGGAGCGGTTTTTACAAGCAAGGAAGAAGCTCTCCGCGAGGCGTGCCGTCTGCTTAACGAAGCGGGTTGTGTGGACAAGGATTATGCCGATAGTATGCTTAGGCGGGAATATATTTCCAGCACTTACCTTGATATGGGGTTGGCTATACCTCACGGCACCCAGAATGATATGCTTCGCGTAAAACGCGAGGGTATTGCGGTACTCCAGGTGCCGGGGGGTGTTTCGTGGGGTAAGGATCAGAATGCTGAGTTAATTGTAGCTATTGCGGCATCTTCTGACGCTCATCTTAGTATATTGCGCCATCTTGTGAGCTTACTGCATGACAAGGCGCTTTTAACAAAACTGAAAACGACGGCTAACGCGGAGGAAATCAAGGCGGTTCTGCTCAAACCGCAATGATAATGGATATTTTTATTGATGAAGGGTACTTTTGTTGTAGCGGTAACAGCCTGTCCTACCGGTATAGCCCATACATTTATGGCTGCCGAAAGTCTGGAACGGGCTGCCGAGTCTCTAGGCTGCCGTATACGGATTGAAACGCAGGGCGCTTTGGGGGCGGGGACTCCTCTGAACGCCCAGGAAATTGCAGGCGCCGATTTTGTACTTATAGCGGCTGACCGGGAGGTTGACAGGTCCCGCTTTATGGGAAAACGGGTCTACGAAACCGACACAAGGACGGCTATTATTGACGGTATAAAACTTATCCGGGTTGCCCGGCAAGAGGCGGAACTACAGGCCTGTTTGAGGTCTCAGGTTGACAAGGACACAGTATCTAAGCTCAATGAATCTTCCGAGGGCTTTGCCCTGCTCCGGGATTCTCTGTTTAAGGGGAATGCGCCAGGGCCGGAAAAGACGGCTGGGTTTAAAATTTTCGGTAAATTAGTGCAGGTTCCACAAGATAAATACAGAAAGAGCCTTTTTGCGCCGTTTGCGGTTCCAGGATGGGCAGGGAATAAGGCTGGTCTTATAGGGGAAGAGGAAGGAAGGAAAAACGCCGGGGCGGAGAGGGCGGAAAAGATTGAATCTGCCAATGTTAAGCCCGTATCCGGCGCGGGGAATGTAGACGCCAAGGCAGCAGCGCCGGATACGAACCCGGCTGGTATTGCGGCTTTCTTTCGGGAGGCGGGCAGGGATATTGCTAAGTCGGGGGGGCCCTATAAGCATCTTATGAATGGGGTTTCCTTCACGCTTCCCTTTATTATGGCCGGAGGAATCTGCTCCGCGCTGGTCAACGCAATTGGAGAGGCCGAGGGAAGACCTATCGTTCTGTTCCTGCATATAGTTAAGGAAGGCGGTTTTGGCCTGATAACCCCTATACTGGCGGCCGCTATTGCCTGGTCCATTGCGGATAGGCCCGGCATTGCCCCGGGGATGATAGGCGGCATTCTTTGCAATATCCTTAATACCGGATTCTGGGGGGGGATAGCTGCGGGTTTTGTTGCAGGCTACAGCGTTTTTCTTTTGAACTGCCTTATACGCCTGCCGAAAAACCTTGCCGGTTTAAAGCCTATGCTTGTGCTGCCCTTTGCGGGAACCTTTGCCGCCAGCTTTATCGTCTATTTTGTGATTGGCAAACCATTGGCCGGACTTAACCTGTTTTTAATCGAATGGGTCAACGGGCTTCAGGGTTTAAGCTCCATAGCCTTGGGCATACTCCTCGGCGGTATGATGGCGCTGGATATGGGCGGACTTATCAACAAGATTGCCTATACCTTTGCAATCGGGATGCTCGGAGCGGGAATAGCCCAGCCTATGGCGGCGGTTATGGCGGCGGGTATGACCCCGCCCCTGAGCGCGGCCTTGGCCGTTCTGCTCTTCCGTTCCCGTTTTACCGATGAAGAACGGAAGACCGGGGAAACGGCTTTTGTTTTAGGCATATCCTTTAACAGCGAGGGCGCCCTTCCCTTTGCCGCCAGAGATCCTCTAAGAGCCATCCCTTCATTTATTGCTGGTTCCAGCCTGGCCGGAGCCTTATCCATGTTCTTCGGCATTAGGCTGACGGCCCCCCACGGCGGTCTTTTTATCCTGGCTGTTCCCGGCGGGATCAACGACATTCCCCTGTACCTAACGGTTATTGCGTCGGGAACGCTCCTTTCAGCCTTGCTTTTCGGCCTTTTCAAGCGGGACGGCTAAGAGATTAAGAGCCAGGAGCCGCGGACACTTCGTGTCCGATGGGACTTTGGTGAATTTTTGCTCAGTGTGCCTTTGGCACACCTGCATGCAAAAATTCCGATTAACGGGGCTCCGCGAACCGGAGGTTCGATGGGAGTTTGCAAATTTATACGATTTTTGGGCAAAGCCCCACAAGCTCCTAGAGCGCCGTCCCCTCCCTCCCGGTATCGTTGGTAAATCTGTTCCGCCTGCCGGTAACTTACGCCAATCTCCACTGATGCAGCGGTAAGTGTCTTAAGCCCGCGTTTAACCATTTCCATTATTTTACCGCATAGGCTTTTGCTGCTCTTTACTTTTTTTTACCCAATTTTATCCTCCTGCCTAAATTTATTAGATAGGACATTTCTATTGAACGCATTTATAGGACATTTTCACTGATTTTTGACATGGTCCGTAAAAAAATGTGTTGCCGGAACGTGGGCTTGATGATTTTTTCGTATTAGGGGCCTTTATTGAAGTGAACGCATATGGTGACAGATTGCTATGATTTAAATTGTCGGGGAAATTGGGTACTCGCGGACTAAAGTCCGATTGAAGCGGGGAATCTGCCGTTCATCTGGGACGCGCCGACGAAGACGGACCGGGAGGACGCTGCGGACCAAAGGTCCGATGAAGCCGGCTCACCTGGTGGAAGAGCGGCGGAAGGTACTGGCGAACTACGCGAGGGAACAGCGGAACCGGACGAGGCACATCAACACGCCGCACTCGCTGTTCGTCCGCCAGGGGATCACGACGGTGGTGAGGTCGAACCTACGGTTCGCGGGGATATTCAGGGCGGGGCTGTTTTTTTAAGAATTTTTAGGGATACCTTGGATAAAATCGGATAAATTTTGATTGCACAAAATAAAGTTTTATAATATCGTTATGTTTATTATGGAAGAAAAAAAACTCATACTTGTCGTTGACGACATGGTAACGGATCTAGTATCCGAGCGGGCGATTCTGGAAAAGCAGTTCAATGTGCGAATTTGTAAGTCCGTAGGTACGGCGTTAAAAATGCTCGAAACCCTTAACATAGATCTTATTCTGCTTGATATTGAGATGCCGGGTATGTCGGGCTTCGAGTTTCTTCACACCATCAAAAAGTTTCGTAAATACTGGAGTATTCCCATAGTTATTGTCAGCAGCCATAATTCGGAAGAAGTCTTTTCCTACGCCTTAAAGCAGGGGGCGGACGACTGCGTTTCCAAGCCCATAAATTCCGAAGAATTGCTGGGCAAGATACAGAAAGTCTTGATGCAACGCAGGGGTGACTGACAGCGTTTTTGAAGGATGGTAACGCATTGGTGTCATCTGCCATTTCCAGCGCAAACGGGGACGGCTTGCCGGACACGGCTCCCATCATATAGAATAACGTATGAAACTGCGAAAAAACTTAACCGGAATTTATAAAGGATACGCCATGAAACTTCATATCATTCATCTTCCCTTAACGGCAAGCCTCCTCTTGGCAGCCGCCGCGCTGTCCCTGCCGCCAAGAGCGGCGGGGCAAGAGAGCGCCGCCGTGTATTCCCAAGACAGCGTAACATTGGACGCGGCAATTGAACAAATCGCTTCGTACTTCACAGAGAGGCTCCCGCCGCGGTCTTCTATCGCGCTTGTCAATTTTGACGCGGAAACACGGACCCTCTCCGATTATATTTTTGAAGAACTGTGGATTTATTTTGAAGACAACTCGTCTCTGTTGCTGGTTGACCGCCAGCACCTTGAACTGATAAACAAAGAGTTAAGCTATCAGGCCTCCGGCGAGGTGAGCGACGATTCGGCGGCATCCATAGGAAACCAATTCGGGCCCCAGACGCTTATGTACGGCAGGCTTACCCGCATAGGCGGGGAATACCGCCTTACGGTATACGCGACGGATGTTGAACGCGCGACAAGCAGTGTGAGGGCGGTGAATATTAAACCCGACAAGCGCCTTGCCGCGCTGCTCGAAAAACCGGCGGCCGGAGACGCCGGCGTCAATATGGCAAACGTACTTTACGCCGGTGCGGACAATCCCTTCCGGTTTACAGTTCAGACCGACAAGGCAAACGGCGATTATCACGACGGCGATTACATGACCATGCGGATTTATTCGGAGCGGGACGCTTATTTTAAAGTAACCCATATCGATGTAAATGGGAATATACAGGTTATCTATCCCACATCCTCACGGGACAACAATTTCATCAAGGCCGGACAGACGCGGCAAATTCCCGACAACACACGGTTCAGAATGACAACACCTTATGGACAGGAAACCATTCTCGCGGCGGCTTATACTACTCCTTTTACGGCTGACCGCCCAAACACGCCTGAACCGTTATCCAATTACGCGGTTACCCGCGGGCTGGTTGTTGAAAACGCGGAAACACAAACAACCATGCCCCCCGCGGCGACGGCCAAAGTTACCTATTCCATAAAGCGGTAATTTGCAACTATTCAGCCGCGGCGTGATATGGTATACCCCCCCCAAAAAAAGGACAACAGAATGAAAGCATATAAATCGTTTTTGTTTTTTGCGGTTTTGGCTCTTGCCCCCCTGTGGACCCTGGCGGCCCAGCAGAAGTACGCCCTGGTTATTGGGAACGGGGCTTATACGAATATCACCAGGCTTAACAATCCGGTGAATGACGCCAATGATATGACCGCCGCTTTACAGAGTTTGGGGTTCCAGGTGGATACGGTGCTGAATGGCAGCCTTGACCAGATGGAAAACGCGGTTGTCCGTTTGAAGAACCGGCTGAGTACCAATGACAATGCCTATGGTTTTTTCTTTTCCGCGGGCCACGGGGTACAGGCCAGCGGGGAGAACTACCTTATCCCGGCGGACGCCAATATCGCAAGCGAATCCTTCCTGCGGACAAAGGCGCTGCACATGCAGGCGGTGCTTGACGAGTTAAACCAGGCGGGGAACGCCCTCAACATCGTGGCGCTGGACGCCTGCCGGGACAACCCCTTTAGCTGGGCCCGGAGCGGCTCACGGGGCTTACAGGTGGTGGGGAGCCAGCCCGCGGACAGCATCATCGTCTACGCCACCTCGGCGGGATCCACCGCCGCCGACGGCACGGGGAGGAACGGCCTTTTTACCGA
>JAISQR010000306.1 GCA_031274035.1 Treponema sp.
CGTGCATTTCGTGTTTTTCGTGGTTAAAAGTGAGTCCCCTCCGAAAACTCTGTTTCCGTGAATTTCGACCTTTTTCTAAAATCCTAAGTCTTTATAATACAATGACTTACGAAAGACTAGAAATGTCAAATTTGCAAAAAAGCCCCTTTTCGGAGGGGACTCAAAAGTAAAACCGCTGTCTGCGAAAGCGGTAGGGGTTACAAAATTTACTATTTGTGATATCCTTATATTTAATCTTTACTGTGTACTATTGCCTCGGGGATAGTGGAAACCGGCGTAATCTGTGATAAGCCGGTTGGAACGAAAGGGTTGCGCCCCTTTCTGAGGAAGCCTGTGGTTCCCCAAGCACTTGAAAACAAGAAGAATGTATGAAAAACCGCTCGTGCCTGAGCAGCTACAAACGCTCTCTTAGATGCAAACTTGTGGAGAAGACCCTTATAAACCAGAAGATAGTCTGTCTGGATTTTGAATGGCAGGGGTCTGTTCCCAGGGCAGGACAGTTCTTCCTTATCCGTCCTGAACGGAGCGTTCATTTCCTGGGCAGACCTATCAGCCTTGCCCTATGGGATGTCCGGGGTAAGTCCGCCCGTTTCCTTGTCGCTATGCGGGGGAAGGGGACGCGGGAGCTTTTCGGCATGTGCCAGGGTGATTATGCCGAGCTTACCGGCCCGCTGGGTAATACCTGGGCGGAATTCCTGCACGGGCATTCCGGCGGGGAAAGAATAGCCCTGGCGGGCGGGGGTATAGGTGTTGCGCCGCTTTTTGAATTTGCCGCGGAACTGTACTATAAACGGAACGAGCCGGAGAAACAGAGCGGCCTGAAAAATGCCGGTTCTTCTAATTTTTCCAATGGTTCATTCTATGTTGATTTCTATGCGGGGTTTAAAACCTGGTTCCGCGGGAACGAAGAATTCCTGTCCCTCATGGGGCCGGCCATTATGTATGCGGACAAACTTATTGCCGCTTTTGAAGACGGTAAAGCAGAGCGCAAGGGCAGAATTCCCGCGTTTCTGGAACCGGCGGAATATGCGGCGGTTTATGCCTGCGGCCCCGAACCAATGCTTCGGGCAGTTGCCGCTTTGTGCAGGGCCGCGGGGAAGCCCTGTTTTGTCAGCCTGGAACGGCGTATGGCCTGCGGGGTAGGGGCCTGCTTGGGTTGTACCGTAGAAACCGCCGGGGGAAACCGCCGGTGCTGTGCCGACGGTCCAATCTTTCCCGCGGAGGATGTTTTCTTTGAAGGAGCTTCCCCCGATGAATGATCCTGCCTTTAGAAAAACCGCCGAATCTCAAGAGCCATCCCCGCGGACAGGGCCCGACCTAAGCGCCGTTATTGCGGGCGTCAAGTTCCGCAACCCGGTAATTGCCGCGTCGGGGACCTTCGGCTACGGACGGGAATATGCCGGTCTTCTGGATATAGCATCCCTGGGGGGGATCTGCACCAAGGGCCTTACCCTCAACGCACGGCAGGGGAATACCGGCCTGCGGCTATGGGAGACGCCGTCGGGCCTCCTCAACTCCATCGGTCTTGAAAATCCCGGTATACGCGCCTTTATCAAACACGAACTGCCCCGTCTAAATGCGCTGGGCCCCGTTGTAATAGTCAACCTTTCGGGGGCAACCGTAGAGGAGTACGCCGAAGGCGCGCGGCTCCTCAATGAAGTCAGTTCAGCTATCGGCATGATAGAGCTTAACATCTCCTGCCCAAACGTCAAGGCCGGGGGCATGGCTTTCGGTCTTGACCCCAAAACCGCCGCCCAGGTTGCCGCCCGGGTCCGCCGAGCCGCCGCCCTGCCCCTTATGGTCAAACTTTCCCCCAATGCCCCTGACCTTGCGGCGGTGGCCCGCGCCTGCGAGGATGCCGGCGCCGATGCGCTTTCCCTGGTGAATACCTTTAAAGCAATGGCAATAGATGTACATAAAAGGCGGCCGGTTTTTGACAATACCTTTGCCGGCCTTTCCGGCCCCTGCATACGGCCTATAGCCCTGCGTATGGTGTGGGAACTGCGCGACGCGGTTAAAATACCTATTGTTGGAATGGGCGGCATTGCGTCTGCGGAAGATGCCTTGGAATTCCTCATGGCCGGCGCCTCAGCCGTACAGGTTGGTTCCGCCACCTTTTCCCATCCCGCCGCAATGACGGAGATAATCGAGGGCATACGCTCCTATATGCAAAAGAAGCATCTTGCCTATCTTAAAGATATGGATATTAGAAGGTAAAAACCGGGGCCGATAGCGGCCAAGCCAGGGCAGACGGCATATTTTGATATGGAATAGGTGAGGAACGGGACCGGTGATATATTCATGTTTGCGGTCCCGCTTGAGGGGTGGATGCGTGCGGAGGTAAGGGAGCGGCGGACGAGGAAGGACTGGGCGGAGCAAATCAAGAGACTGGCAGACGAAGATTTTCCGAAGGCGGAAAAGATAGTGCTGGTGATGGATAACCTGAACACGCATACTATAACGTCATTATATGAAACATATCCTACGGGAGAGGCGAAACGGATAAAGGATAAGCTGGAGCTGCATTACACGCCGAAACACGGGAGTTATGTGCCATTTTTGAATTTTTCTTGAATATTGTTGAGAAGATGATACAAACTTGTATATAATAAACCATAATGGAGGATTTTATGGAAGACAGGAAGGAAAATTTGACGATTGATGATTATACCAATAAAATCAGTCTCGAACCTAATAATTATAATTTTTACGTTGAACGTGGAATACTTTATGCCAGTAATAGTGATTTCAATAAAGCAAGAGCGGATTATACAAAAGCAATAGATGTCTATCCATATGCCTTTGAAGCATACAATAATCGGGGAAATATATATAGACAGGAGAAAATATATGATTTGGCTATATCGGATTATACCAAGTGTATATCAATCAATCCAATAGCGGTTCAAAGTTATATTAATCGTGGAAGCGTCTATGATGAATGAGATACACGATTATAGCATGGCAATAGAGGATTTTAGCCGTGCGATTGCTATTAATCCTGCGGATTATTATTTCAATAATGCCATACATTATATAATATCCCCATTTCTCACCAACTATATTTCCAATATTTACCAATGTATACACAATACTGGCAATAATGTTTACCCATCTTATTGCAACCATTTTTATAAATAAATTTGCCATAATCATTAATGCGGGTATAGCCATTAATAAACCTGCTATCATTAAAGAAATTTGATTTACCGGAAACGGACCCATAAAACCTGCAACTATCTCTTCTATGTGCCCCGGTCTAAAAAATGAAAATATATCACAATAAATCACTGCTGTCCGGTTTAATCATAACAAACCCTCCAGAAGGAGCTGGGGTGAGGGGGTTGCGGGAGGCGGCGGTTTGTTAGTCCATAATTCAAGAATAGAACTTTTAGAAAGAAGCGTTGTCTTCACCATTTGTAATATCTGGTGAGTGGAGGCGGTTATACCGTTAATGGTTTTGCTTATCCACAAGAGGACCGATATAATGAGCGCCGCCCATATTTGGGTGGATACCGCGTTCTCACTGGTTCCCCAAAACGACTTTATCTTCAGATTCTGTTTTATCCATTTGAAGAATAATTCTACCTGCCAGCGCCTTTTGTAAATGTCCGCTATCTCTTGTGCCGAAAGTTCAAGATTGTTCGTGATAAATTCATACGTGTGATGATATTCTTTATCATAATAGCGGACTTTCCGTATCGGCTTGGGATAGAGTTTTTTGGTCTTTGACCCGGTCAATTGGATGAGCACGTCAGAGAGTACCGGCCCGTCTTTATCATGGGGATTATTTTTTATCCGTTTGAACGCTCCGTTGCTTTTCATACGGGTTACAAATGTTTACCCCTGTAAGTCTATACGGTATAAGGATTTATAATCAACATACCCCCGGTCAAGCACATTCGGACCTCTGGTCCGCGATAACTCCCGATTCATCGCATAGGTACGCCATGCCATGAACATCATGGACCTTACCGGTACTCAGATACGCGTCATACGGCATAAGATTATCTCCGTCCAGATTCAGATGTAGTTTAACCGCTCCCTTGGCCTTACGGTAGGAAGCCCAGCCGTATGCCGCAAGGCATAACGAAATAACCGACGCGTCAATGATCCGCAAGGGGTTTTTAAAAAGTTTTTTTGTTCTTCCCGCGAGCGTCTGTGCTTTCTCTACCGCCGCGTGAAAAACATCTTCAAAAACATGGTAATCCCGTTTTTCCATCGAACCTCTGGTTCGCAGCATCACAGAAGGTAGAACGTTTTAATTGCGGTAATCCGGCATGATATAATTTTGAACTGTTAGCCCGCATTGAGATTTCTATATCCCGCACACTGAAACATCCGGACAACAGCCCGTATACCATCATCTTGAAAAAGTCATAGGTTGAAAGGGTCCTCACCCCCTTGTCCGCCTGGTGCTTCTGTACGGCTTTTCCAAATACGGATCTGCTCAGGCGGCTTAACAAACTGCCTAATACTGTGGTATACGCGGACTAAAGTCCGATGTCATAGCTTGTATTTCCTTTCGGTATAATGATTTACGTTCATTTCTTTATACCATTTGAAGGGTTAAGATACAAGCTATTTTG
>JAISQR010000155.1 GCA_031274035.1 Treponema sp.
TCAGACGAACAAATGCGTAAGATAAAGCTGCTCAGGAACAAATTCCATAAGGATTGGAATTATACACTACAACCTTCGCTTGCCAATATGTAGTATTTAATTTTGGGGAAACCCTAAGAAGATTTGACCGCGATAACGCGCTTTTTTAACCAAACCAAAAGGAGGTAACTGCTATGGGAAAATCAAAAAGGACAGATGATAGAATGTTCCAGATGTTAATTCATCTGGCGTTAATAATACTAAGCCTTGCGGCAATCCTTCCATTTGTGTTGCTTTTTACTTCATCCCTTACGGATGAAAAATCGCTCCTTATTGATGGCTATTCTTTTTTCCCAAAAAAATGGAACATAGACGCCTACACCTATGTATTCAGGACCAACGGAGAAAACGTGTTCAGAGCCTATGGAATCACGTTCTTCATAACGGCGCTGGGTACTTCTTTAAGCCTCATTGCCGCACCGATGCTTGCCTATGCCATATCACGCAGGGATTATTCCCGGCGCGGTATTGTAAGCTTTCTTGTTTTTTTACAATGATATTTAATGGCGGTTTGGTTGCGTCATATATTATGTGGACCAGGATATTTTTTATAAAGAACACGATATGGGCGCTTATTTTCCCCAACCTTCTCTTTAATGGGTTTTATATAATGCTGATGAGAAGTTATTTTCAGATGAATATACATCCTGCCTTGCTTGAGGCGGCAAAGATTGATGGAGCAGGGGAATTCAAAATATATTTTAATATTGTGCTCCCCCTCAGTCTGCCGATTATTGCGACTATCGGCCTTATGGTGGCCATTGGTTACTGGAACGACTGGCAAAACGGCCTGTACTATATCACCAATCCGGATCTTTACAGTCTGCAGAACCTCTTAAACCGCATACTCACCAACGCAAAGTACCTTGCCTCTATTTCCAGCAGCGTATCGGTGCAGGTAGAACTTCCCAGCATCGGTGTCAGGATGGCCATGGCGGTTATCGGCGTTATTCCTGTTATGATCCTGTATCCCTTTTTCCAGCGTTACTTCATCAGGGGGATCACACTGGGCGGTGTCAAGGAATAATTTCACTAATGGGTAATCCTCCAGTGTTGCAGGAATGATATAGAAAGTTTGAAATTCAGAAGGAGCAAAGAAATGAGTAATCTTGAACAACCGAAACTATCGGTCATGAAGAAGGTTCTATATGGAACAGGAGATTTGGCGAGCAGCTTTATATGGAACTTCTGTTTTTATACTCCTGGCGGTCATCCCGACTCTCATGTATCCCCTTACGCCGGAAAAGAACGCCGAAATCCGGGCGAGACTCCAGGCAAAAATCAAGACAGCCGATTAAGGCGTTTCAATAAAAAGAAAAGCGGGACAGCGCGTAAATACCCTGTCCCGCCCGCAACAAGGATGAGACATGGGCAGCAAAAAGACGGCGTTTATTGTTTTTATAATCGCGTTCTCATTAGGATTAAATGTCATGGGCGTTTCCCCTATTTTGGGGGCGCTTAACCACAATTTCGCTTCTCTTCCCGTCAGCGCGGTTCAGCTTTTGCAGACAATTCCCTATGCACTGCTGATGGCAGCCGCTCTTTTTATTGGCCGTTTGACATTAATGATAAGCAAAAAACGGCTGGTTCTCGCCGGTCTTTTACTCATCGGCATTTGCGGCACACTTCCTTTTTTCAATAACAATTACCGATTTCTTCTTCTTACCCGTATCCTGATAGGACTTGGTTTTGGGTTGGTTGGGACGCTCAATACGGCGATTATAAGTGATTTTATCAAGGCCGAAAACAGACCGGCTTATATGGGGCTTCATGTCGCCGGGATGGGCATAGGTGCGCTTATCGGGAATTTGCAGGGCGGTATTATCGCCGCAATTCATTACCGGTACTTTTTTCTGGTATATACGGCGGCGTTCATTTCCGCAGTTGGCGTAACTTTGTTTCTTTTAGAAACCCCGCCCCAAAAAAACGTAGAACATTCAAGTCTGAAGATGAGCGGAAAAGTGTATTTTATTTCATTCATGTCTTTCGCGCATACCCTGTTTATTACGGCGTTTAGCACCAATATCGGCATGTTTATATTGGAAACAATGAAAGGAAATACCGCTTTGGCAGGAACGGTCATCGCGGTCAATGCGGCGTTTGCCCTCCTTGTCGGCTTTACCTTTTCTTTCATAACAAAGATATTTGGAAAATGGACCCTCGCCGCCGCGTTCTTGTTCGGCACGCTTGGATTCATTTTTTTGTTATGGATTCCGGGAATAGCGGGTATTTTTTCAGGAGGCGCTTTGTGTGGTGTTTCCTTAAGCTGCTTTATGGCCCGGGGAACGTATCTGATCTCGACAGCGGTTAAGCCTGAATTGCAGATGCTCATTCAGTATATCGGCCCGCATACAGGCCGCCTCAAAATGCGCATCAAAGGTTTTAGGCCCGATGATCGCAATCCGCTGTTTCTGCATGATATGAATCGCTGTGTGCTCTGCGGAAGATGCGTCCGCGCCTGTAATGAATTGCGGGGTGTAGACGTCTTACAGTATCAAAAGAAAGGCATGGAAACATTTGTGGGCGCGTTGCAAAACAAGCTGCTTGTTGACGCGGGCTGCCGGTTCTGCGGCGCTTGCGCGGAGGTATGTCCAACAGGAACCATACGAGATAAAAAAGAGCTTACCGCAGGGGGTGTAAAAAAGGAAGACGGCGCGGTTCCCTGCCGGTTCGCGTGTCCGGCACATACAGACATCCCCCGGTATATCCGTTATGTAAATGCGGGAAAATTCGATGAAGCCGCGGCGGTTATCAGAGAAAAACTCCCCTTCCCAAAAACGCTTGGCCGTGTCTGCACCCATACCTGTGAACTTGAATGCAGGCGGAAAGAGATAAATGAGGCAATGTCAATCCGTAACATCAAACGGTATGCGGTAGAAAATGACACCTGCGCCCTTTGGAAGGGGAAAGGAAAACAACTTCCCGATACGGGCAAGAAAGTATGCGTGGTGGGCGGCGGACCCGCAGGATTAACCGCAGCGTATTATTTACGGAAACAGGGGCACAGTGTTACTGTCAAGGAAGCCCTTCCAAGCGTCGGCGGGATGCTCTCTTACGGGATCCCGTCGTATAGACTTCCCCGCAATATTGTCGAGGAAGAAACGGCGCTTATCGCGGCGAGCGGCGTAAAAATCGAAACTGGTGTAAAAGTAGAAAAGCCCTTGGAACTGCTGCCGGAATTTGACGCGGTACTGATGGCCATAGGCGGCCACGCGGGTGTGCGTCTGCCTATGGAAGGAAACAGTCTGCCCGGCGTTCTTTTAAACACAGATTTTCTGCGGGCCGCAAGTATGGAAAAAGAAGCAGGAAACTATACACAGTTCCCAGAAATCGGAAAAAAAGCGATCATCCTTGGCGGAGGAAATGTAGCGTTTGATTGCGCGCGCACGGCAATACGCCTTGGCGCGGAAGAAGTACACGTAGCCTGTCTTGAAGCAGAAGATCAGATGCCCGCGGATACTGAAGAAATTGAACAGGCCATGGAAGAAGGCATCAGGATTCATCCGGGAAAGACCTTTGAACGGATAACCGGCAGCGCAAAAGCGACAGGCGTTGATTTTATGGCCGTTGAACGTTTTTCGCTTGACGAAAACCAGCGGGCCGTCATTGAAAAAAGGCCCGGTTCCGAAGAACATATCGCGGCGGACACGGTTATCTTTGCCGTAGGCCAGCGGCCGGATATCACGGGTGAGGAACAGTATAATAATAACTTGACCAAATAGACGAAGCAAGGTACAATGCAGTATCTATGAAAGAGGTGCGGCAAATGGAAGATCGAATAGCATTGATGATGCCGGTACTAAACGAGAAGCAACGCCGGCTGTTTCTCGCCAGTGAAGCCAAATCGTTTGGCCGGGG
>JAISQR010000159.1 GCA_031274035.1 Treponema sp.
ATCGAAGAGATGCTTTCCGGTTATGTATCGGCCAACCCGGATAAAATTGTCCGCAAGGCGGAACGTGTTCTGGCCCGGAAAGAGGCGCCGGTGGCGGGAAAAGTCGGAATGGTAACAGGCGGCGGCTCGGGCCACAAACCGGCGCTCATAGGTTATCTTGGGCCGGGGATGATGGACGCCGTGGCGGTGGGCAACATTTTTGCCGCTCCGGCAGTCCAGATTTGTTACGATGCCATCAAGGCCGCCGATTCAGGAAAGGGCGTTATGGTGTGCATAGGCAACTATAACGGAGACATCATGAATTTTGGCATGGCCATTGATATGCTCCGCGACGAAGGGCACAAAATCGAAGAACTTATTGTTAACGACGATGTGGCTTCGGCTCCGGTAAGCAACCGTGAAAACCGCCGGGGGGTCGCCGGAGAAATTATTCTCTGGAAGGTGCTGGGCGCGATGGCCGACAACGGCGCAAGCCTTGAAGAAATGAAAGAGACCGGAGAAAAGGTTATCTTCAACACCCGAAGCCTGGGGGTCGCCCATACCCCCTGTATTATGCCTTCTTCAGGTAAACCGAGTTTTGAACTGGGTCCTGACGAAATGGAAATAGGTGTGGGCCATCACGGAGAGCCCGGGATCGAGCGGGTCAAAATGATGCCGGCAAATGAAATAACGGATCTGATCATGGATAAGGTGCTTGCGGATCTTCCCTTCAAGGGCGGCGATGATGTTTCCGTAATTGTCAACGGCCTGGGATCAACCGCGCTTTTAGAGTTATACATCATTTACAACCGGACAGCGGAAATACTCAAATCAAAGGGGATTTCCGTTTACAAGGCCTGGGTAGGGGAATATTTTACTTCCATGGAAATGGGCGGTTTTTCTATTACCCTTACAAAGCTGGAAGACAACATGAAAAAATGCGTCGACCATCCCATAGGCGCTATACACTTCCGGTAAAAAGGAGAAAGGGACGATGGAAAACATCACCTTGTCTTTGATTAAAACAGCGCTCCTCAATGTTATTGAGGAGCTTGGAAAAAAACGGGAATACTTCAACGATCTTGACTCTCCCATCGGCGATTCGGATCACGGCGACAGTGTGGTTTCGACTTTTTCTCTTGTGGAAAAGGCAATTAACGATTACGACACCGCCGGGGGCGACATAGGCGGTCTTTTTACCTGTGTCGGAAAGGCCATTATCATGGGGGGCGGAGCCTCCATGGGGCCCCTTTACGGGACGGCTTTTATGGATGCCGGAAAAAGCGCCGCAGGTAAAAAAGAGCTTGATTACGGGGATTTTACCGCCATGTGGGAAGCCTTTGTCGAAGGTATACGGCGCAGGGGAAATGTAAAACCGGGAGAAAAAACCATGTATGACACAATTTTCCCCGCCGTTACTGTCCTGTCGGCGGAGCAAAAAAAAGGCCTGCCCTTTGAGGATGTCCTGCCCCTTGTGGTAAAAGCTGCCGTTGACGGAATGAATTCAACCAAGGACATGCTGGCAACCCGGGGCCGGGCCAGCCGTCTTGGGGAGCGGAGCATCGGTCATATTGATCCCGGTGCCGCTTCCATGTGCTGCCTGGTCGAAGTTTTTTTTGGTACTTTAGGGTCTAACCCTAAAAAATAATTCATAAGGAAGAGGAGAAAAGGTATGAAGAGATTTGTATCGGTAGTTTTGGTGCTTGCTGCCTGCATAAGTATTGTTATGCTGGCTTCCTGCGGCAACCAGGCGGGCGGATCCACTGCGGCCGCCGGAGAAAAGAAGGAATATCGGTTTGTAATGATTCCTATTCTTTCACAGGCCTGGTTTGACATCGTTTATAATGCGGCTGTAGACGCCGCCGACAAACTGTCCGCGGAAACGGGCTACAAAATTACCATTGACTATCAGGCGCCCGCGACCGCCGACCCGGTCGTACAAAACGAGCTGCTGGAAAGGGTTATTGCCACAGAACCTGACGGAATTGCCATTGACTGTACGGATATCAATGTAACTATTCCCATTCTGGAAGAAGCAATGGCCAGGGGTATTCCTGTTATTCTTTACGCTTCCACCGCTCCTCCGGGGAAACTTATTCCCCATGTGGGGAACAACTACTACGAACAGGGCGCCAGGGAAGCGGAAGAACTTGTCCAGCGCCTGAATGGACGGGGCAAGGTTGGGATCATCCACGGGGTTCCCACGAATCCCCCCCATGCCGAACGTTTTCAGGCAATCCATGATGTGTTTGCAAAATACCCCGGCATCCAAATTGTAGCCGAAGCATACGACTATGATGACATTGAAAACGCTCAGCGTGAAGCCGCGGCAATTCTTTCCGCCAATCCCGATCTGAGCGGTTTTGCGGTCTGTGATGCGGCAGGGCCCGTTGGAGTCGGTGTGGCGCTGAAAGAAGCGGGGAAAAAACCGGGTGAAGTCAAATATGTCGGCATCGACGATTTGCCCCAGCTTCAGGAACTGATGAGGGAAGGATACCTTGATCTTTCCATCGCGACCCAGCCGAACAATATCGGACGCTGGTGTGTTATTTCGATGTTCATGGAAAATCTTGGTTTCAGGCCGATAACATTCTATGACACCAAATACGCCCTTTTGACCCCGGATCTGGTCAAAGACGGCGTTATCGAAGGATTCTAATTCATTACGCCAGGGAGGGATGATCAAAAAGGTCGTCCCTCCTTTTTTAAAGAGGACTACCGATGGTTGTATTAGACGCAAAAGGTATCAGCAAAAGTTTTCCGGGAGTAAAGGCCCTTAACAATGTGGGGCTTACACTCAATTCAGGGGAAATACATTGTATTGTGGGCGAAAATGGAGCGGGAAAAAGTACCCTTGTAAAGATCCTTACCGGAATCCTTACTGCCGAACAGGGGAATCTTTTTATTGACGGTAAACTGATTGATAAAAGCAATAAAGAGTTATATTCCAAAGTTGCCTATGTGCCGCAGGAACTTAACCTCTTTAAATACATGACCGTGGCAGAAAACATATTTCTCCCCTTTGACAAAACAAGCTTTTCGTCTTTTATTGTTGACACGAAAAAAATCGAGGCCGCCACAAAACCATATCTTGAAAAACTCAATATGACGGTGGATCCTTCCAACAGGGTAATCAATATACCGGTTTCGGAGCAGCAGCTGCTCCAGGTTGCCCGGGCAATCACAAGGCAGAATTTTTCCGTCCTTATTCTTGATGAACCTACCACTTCCCTTACCAGGCAGGAAACAGAAAGATTTTTTGCAATACTCCGCTCCCTAAGGGACGAAGGAAAATCAATCGTATTTATTTCACATAAACTTGATGAAGTATTTTCACTGGGCGACAGAATATCTGTTTTGCGTAACGGTGAACTGGTCGGCGTTTCGGATATAAAAAAAGTCGATTCGGCCTGGGCCATTGAAAAAATGACAGGGGAAGAAATAGACGTAAGGCGTAACTATAGGCCAAAAACCGCCGCGGGGGAACTTTTGCTTGAGGTAGACAAACTTTCCGGCATTGGGTTTGAGGACATTTCTTTTAACGTACATAAGGGCGAAATTGTCGGTTTTGCTGGACTTGTAGGGGCGGGCCGTACCGAAATAATGCAGACCATTTTCGGCTACCTTCCGGAAAAAAGCGGAGAAGTTTTGTTTAAGGGCAAAAAAGCAAAATTCAGGAATACCGCCGCATCGATAAAAAACGGAATTATTTATCTTACGGAAGAAAGGAAAACCCATGGAATTCTGCCTTATCTTTCTGTAAGGGAAAATATCGGCGTTATACTGGAAAACCAGATCTCAACCCTTGGGGTTGTAAACAGCAAATCCGATAATTCCATCTCCGACAAGGTTCTCAGGAATTATAATGTAAAAGCCACTTCCCGGGAAATGAAAATTATCAACCTTAGCGGAGGAAATCAGCAAAAGGTATTGATAGGCCGCACAATGGAATCTTCGCCTGAGATTATTATCTTTGACGAACCCACAAAAGGTATTGATGTAAAAACAAAAGAAGAAATATATCTTATGATGCAAAAACTTGCCGAAGAAAATCAAATCGGCATTATTCTCATATCCTCGGAAATAGAGGAGCTTCTTAAATGTTCAAGCAGGATCATCACCGTCTATAACGGCAAAAAGCTGGGGGAATTTGCGGGGAATCAGTTGAACACAGGAAGTATTTTAAGTTCAATTATCGGTATTACCGAAACTAACCAGACGGAGCGGACAAAACCATGAAAACACAATCGGGTACAAATCAAAACATTGCTTTACAGGTTGTAGATTATTTCAGACGCAGTCAGATCGCGGGAACAATGATAGTACTGGGGGCTATATTCGTTGTTTCGTCTTTTGTTTCAAACAAATTCCTTACTCCCTACAATTTGCAGATCATGGTACGTTCCCTGGCATTTACGGGAATGGTATCCCTGGGACAGGGTCTGCTT
Organism: Treponema sp.; assembly: GCA_031274035.1. Lineage (GTDB taxonomy): Bacteria > Spirochaetota > Spirochaetia > Treponematales > Breznakiellaceae > JAISNI01. Next base: position 4,428 of record JAISQR010000159.1, read on the forward strand.
CTTCTTTTGGGCGACATTGACCTTTCTGTAGGCGCAATTGCCGGACTTTGCGGTGTTATCTGCGGAAAATTTGCTGTAGAAATGCATTTGAATCCCTATCTTGCGATTGTTCTTGCGCTTATGTTCGGCCTTCTTTTTGGTGCGTTTAACGGTTTATTGGTTACTTCCTTCAAACTAAACGCCATTGTTCTTACCATCGGCATGCAAACCGCTTACAGGGGTATAAATCAGGTAATAACAAAAGGAAGGACCATTACAGGTTTTCCAAAAAGTATTACAGTCCTGGGAGAGGGCAATGTCATCGGAATTCCTACCCCTGCCATTGTTTTGGTCGCTGTATTCCTTTTGATGTATTTTTTGACCCGGCGTACAACCTATGGGCGTAATGTATACGCGGTGGGAAACAGCATCGACACAGCAAAAATGGTGGGCATTAAAACACAGCGTGTCAGAATAATCAGTTATGCTATCTGCGGATTTCTTGCGGGTCTTGCGGGTATTCTTATGAGTATGCGCCTTGCTTCGGCCCAGGCGTCAATAGGTGAAATCTGGGTTCTTCCCTCCATAGCGGCGCCGGTTATCGGCGGTGTAGCTACCACAGGCGGTATAGGCAGCATAACCGGAGCGTTAATCGGCGGCGCCATTATGGGTGTTGTTTCAAACATCATCGTCCTGGGAAACGTAAACATCTACTGGCAGCAGGTTTTGAACGGAACAATTGTTGTGGTGGCAATCATTTTTGATTCCTTTGCGCAGAAATTCAGAAAGATTTAAAGTAGAAGGATTTGGTGTATGGATTTTTTCCCCCTCAAGGTGAAAGAGCTGGACAAGGTGGCTTTCCCTTTCCTTAAAAACGGAATAACCCAGGTCGGCTGGATTACCGACAATCTTGACAGGGCTGTTGAAAACTTTTGGAATCTGACCCATATCGGGCCCTGGCAGTTTTACACCTATGGACCTGAAATGTTGTCCATGATGCGGCGTAACGGAAAAGACGCAAGGTTTTCAAACGCCACTGCGGTAACCAATGCCGGGCCGCTTCGTCTGGAAATAGTGCAACAGGTTTTTGGCGACATGGTGTATCAAAAACACATAGATCGGCATGGTTTTGGCGGGGTCCAGCATTTTGGCATTGCCGTTGACAACATGGAAGAATCCCTTGCCCTTGTCCGTGAATCGGGCATTAATATCGCGATGGAAGGAGCCGGTTACGGACTGGACGGGGATGGTTATTTTGCCTATCTTGACACCGAAGATCTTTTTGGAATTACGTTGGAGTTGATGTGCCGTCCCAAAAGGCGCCGGGAACCCCTAAAAATTTTCCCGTCAGTAAGTGAGGTGTGATATGCTGTCGATTGCCGTTGGCTGTGACACTAATGCCGAAGGGATGAAAAACGCCCTTGTTGCCTTTATTAAGGAACTTGGCTTTGCCAATATTACCGATTATGGTTCGGCATCGCTTTATCCGGAACTTGCGTTTAAACTTTCCACCTCTGTTTCGGAAGGCAAATACGACCGCGGCATTTTGCTCTGTGGAACAGGAATAGGCATGTGTATCAGCGCAAATAAGGTTCCGGGCGTATATGCCGCCGTTCTTGAAAACCCCTATTCCGCAGAAAGAGCCCAGCTGAGTAATATGGCAAACATAGCCTGCTTTGGCGCACAGACAACCGGGTTGGAAACCGCCAAAAAACTTCTTAAAATATGGCTGGATGTTACCTATACCCCCAACGAACGTTCCGAGCCGAAACTAAAACTTATTCGTGACTATGAAAATGTATGCCCGGGTGAAACAAAGGCCACATAAAGGGGATTTTATGGACTATAAAGAACTCTATATTCGTATACTCGATGAACATAAAGGGGTGTTTGAAAAACAAAACCCGGAACAACTGAATGCTTTTTTAGACCTCATTTATGTTCACAAGCGTATATTTATTTTAGGTGTCGGACGGGAGGGCATTGCCGCCCGGGGTTTTGCCATGCGGCTCATGCATTTAGGTAAAGAAGTCCACTGGATTTGGGATGACACCACCCCGGGAATGAACAAGGGGGATCTTTTTATTGTTATAAATGGTTCAGGTGAAATAGGGCATCTTAATTATGTGCTGGAACAAGCTGTAAAAGCAGGCGCCGTTACTTCTGTGGTTACCGGATCTCCATCCGGAAAAGCTTCCGGTGTCGCAAACTCTCTGCTTTTTGTCCCGGCTGCAGTCTATAACGGACGGGACCCGGTGGTAGAATCAATGCAACCCATGGGAAATCTTTTTGAACAACACCTCTTTATGCTTTTTGATATTATGGTGATGCTTTTGGAAGAACGATTGCAGCTTTCCCATGACGAAATGGCTGCACGTCATCGTAATGTTGAATAAAAATGCAAAAACAATGGACGTGCCGCCTGTACGCCGTATGGCTTGAGTGAATGTGGTAAAGCCGGGTATAATCGGACAACCATGGTTGATACGGAAAAATTCGGCACGGCGCTGAAAGCCCGGGGCTTTGATTTTTACAGCGGGGTTCCCTGTTCTTTTTTGAAGGACCTGATCAACTATTCGATCAACGAATGTGATTATGTGATGGCCGCCAACGAAGGGGACGGGGCGGCGATCTGCGCCGGGGCCTATCTGGGGGGCCGGAAGCCGGTGCTCCTGATGCAGAATTCCGGCCTGGGAAACGCCGTCTCGCCCCTCACTTCCCTCCATGGGGTGTTCCGCATCCCCCTGCTGGGCTTTGTGTCCCTCCGGGGGGAGCCGGGGCTGGCCGACGAGCCCCAGCATGAGTTGATGGGGCCCATCACCGCGGCGATGCTGGAAACCATGGGCATAGCCCATGAAGTGCTGGCGGACAATGACGGGGATGCGGAAGCCCAGCTTGAAAGGGCGGATCAGTGTTTTGCCCGGGGGAAAAGTTTTTTCTTCATCGTAAAAAAAGGAAGCTTTTCCAAGGTAAGCCTTGGAACGGGAAAAACGCCCCCCGCCCGGAGTCTTCCCCGGCGGATTGAAATGCTGAAAGCGGTAAAGGCCGCCGCCGCGCCGGGTACGGTTTTTCTGGCCACCACCGGCTTTACCGGAAGGGAACTCTACGAACTGGGGGATGATCCCGCCAACCTTTACATGGCCGGTTCCCTGGGCTGTATTTCCTCCCTGGGGCTGGGACTGTCCCTGGCCCGGCCGGACAGGCGGATCATCGTCCTGGACGGGGACGGCTCCCTCCTTATGAGGACCGGATCCCTGGCGGTAAACGCATGGTACAGGCCCGCGGCGATGCTTCACATCCTTTTGGACAACGCGTCCCATGAATCCACCGGGGGCCAGTTTACCGTGTCCCCCGGAGTGGACTGG
>JAISQR010000460.1 GCA_031274035.1 Treponema sp.
GCTGCAAAACAAAGGCTTACCCTGAATGGTACTCATCAATGACCGTATATTAGTATGTCAGATAGTGCTCATAAAGTCAAGCATAAGTTGCTTTCTGAGTAACCCTGTGCGGGTTCTGCGTTGGAGGGTTACGCGCCTATAAGATTACGCTCTAGAGAGCGTATCTTGATAAAAGCTGCTATAATACGGAGAACCGGTAAGCCATACCATGATCTGCGCGGATAGGGTCGTGAAAAGCCGGGAGAGGGCATTACCACGAAAAATACCAGCTATTCTTCACCCAGTGGTTAGAGCATAGCCGGTAGGTATTTTTACTTTCGCCCGTTCAAATCTACAGCGCGAATTTTCTCACTGAAAAAACCGCGTAAGGGGTCCGATAGTTCAAAGCCTTACGGAGGATTGTTGATGGTATACACAATCCTGTCAACTTGTTTTTGGGTAATACGATCAAAGGGGGTTCTTTTCGGGGAGGTGATCTACAAAGTATGATGCGTAACTCTTTACATTATATAGAATTACCTTGCAGGTACCGTTATAACATGCATGCGGTCCGTTCCGGTCAATATTCCTATTTCCTTATAGTATAAAGAAATAGGATTTCCTCATGCTCTTCTTAACTATAGCCGTGGACTTGCGGGTCCGGTTAACGCCGTTTTGTGCATGATAACGGCAATTCCAGACCGATACTTTGCAAGAAATCCTCATCAAGCAGGAGGCCGGGAGCGGGGCAGTCGGCGGCGATTTTGCCCTTATCCAGGAACACGATACGGCTTGCAATGTCAAGAGCCATATCAAGATCATGACTGGCGATAATTTTTGTGTTGGGAAGCCGTCCCAGTACCGTAATGATATTTTTACGTGCTTTTGGATCGAGGGCGGCGGTCGGTTCATCCAGCAGAAGAATCTCCGGTTCCATGATAAGGATTGACGACAGGGCGGCGCGCTGTTTTTCACCACCTGAAATTTTATGGGGAAGCCGTTCGGCAAGATCCGCGGCTTCCACGATTTTAAGCGCGGCAATCGCCTGCTCCCGGGCTTCTTCCGGTTTCATGCCTTTCTTTAATATGCCGAAGGCCACGTCTTCCCACACTGTGGGCATAAAGAACTGGTTGTCCGGTTCCTGAAACACCATGCCTGTCTTGCCGCTGTGTTCACCGGCTTTTTGCGGATGCCCCTCAATAATAATTTCCCCGGTCGAAGGCGGTAACGCGGAAGCAATTACTTGAAGCAGGGTTGATTTGCCCGATCCGTTGGCTCCCACTACACAAACGGTCTCTCCCCGGTCAACCGTAAAACTAATATCCTCCAGGGAGCGGAGGAATGTATCATATATGAATGAAATATGCCGCACGGCTAATTGATGCATTGGTTATTTATCCTTTTAACAAAACAAGCACGGCGCAGGCTATGCTGATTGCCAGAAGCGCGGTATCGCGTTTTCTCCAGGTAAAGGCAACCGTAACCGGGAAGGTCCCGTCAAAACCCCGGAGCGTTAAGGCGGTCCAGATGTGTTTGCTTCGAAAAACCGCGCTTGCTATCGCGCTGGCGAAAACCGCGGATAGGGTACGCCATTGATGGGGATGATTATATATCGTGGTACGCAGGCGCATTGATTTTTGCGCGGTCAGAAACCGGTCAAACAGTAAAAATATATCTCGGTAGGTAAGCACTAAAAGGACAACCAGTTTTCCAGGGACCTTCAAGGTTACTAATGACGAGGCAATAGCACTGATACTCATCGGAATAATAAAACCCATATACACCAGAGCGGCCGCATTTATGCGCAAGGTATATAAAAACACGGCTCCCGCCTTAAGGCCGAATAGAACAGGGAGCCACAACGCCAGGGCAATCACATTGACCGGCAGAAGACGCAAAAGTGTGATACGGAGATCCCGGAACAAAACCAGCATACCGATAACTATCACCCCGATTAAAACCAATACCGCCGTTGCATTTACGATTGCCATTATCAGCACCACGCAGGAAATCAGGCGGCATCGTCCGTCAAATCCCTTGAATATATCGTTACGGTACGTGAGCCGGTCAAGATACATACGCAGGCAGCGCCTTTGACAGGAACACCACGACAAAAACCGAAATGACCCCTTCTACGGCGGCCAGGGGTACGTTGGCGGCAAAGAGGAGGGCCGCCGCGGTTTTGAGCCCGGTATCGGAAAGGAACAACGCCGCCGCAACCACCAGCGTCCCCGCAATAACCGCGATGAAACCGCCTAAAAAAGCGCCCGCTGCTTTCCATCTGGACGGAACCAGATGGAAAACAAAAGCGCCCGCCAGGGCGGCGCTTCCCATGGATAGGGTGTTCACCCCCAGGGAAAGGAGGCCGCCGAACTGGAACAAGAGGCCCTGCAAAAAAAGCGCGATAAACAAGGCGGGAAAGGCGCTCCAGCCCAGAAGGACACCCGCAAGTCCCAGCAGCGTGAGGTGAATACTCGAAGGCCCCAGCGGGACGTGAACCAGGGAGGCCAAAAACAGCGCGGCGGAGACCAGGGCGGTTTCAGGCAGTTTCGCTACCGGCGTCTTTTTCAAGCCCACCGCAAGGCCACCTGCTGCCAGCGCCCAGCCCGCCGCGAGTACCGGCGGCGATAATACGCCTTCACTAATGTGCATGGATACCATCCTTTTTACCGGCACTTTTCTTCAATATAAAATTATAAACAGCAAAAATATTGAGGATAAGGCTCAAACCCAACGTGATTGCGACAGGGGTTGGCAATTTATGGGAAGCAGCCGCGTTTCGCACCGCACTCCCTTCCGGTACCGTCTCATCAGAGACGGTAATAACTATTTCGCCCTTATGCCCCATACCGTCTTCTGCGGTGAGCCTCCAGTCGCCCGTCTCAAAGGGGACAATACTGAAATACCCGTCCCGGTCGGCGATACTTTCCTGAGCGGCCGCATCTGGAGATGATGGCGGGAAGACTTTGACTTTGGCGAACAGCATAGATTCACCGTCGGTATAGCCAAA
>JAISQR010000180.1 GCA_031274035.1 Treponema sp.
AAACATGAATATTTATACCTTACAAACTCCGAAAGCATGCCCATTGATCGGGATTTTTTGCATGAATATGCAAAAAATCCACAAGTGCAATCGGACACGAAGTGTCCGCGGCTGCTAGGGGCGGTTCAAAATGGTATATACCCATGCGTTTCCCTTTTTTTCTGTTTTAACAGTCAAACCCAGCTTGCACAGGACATAGAGGCATTTTCTCGCAAGGTTCTCGTTAATGCGGGCCTTTTTACTAAGATCCCGTACCGTAAACGTATCCTTTTCAGTGTAGGGAAGGAAGATGGCATAGTCTCTGCTTGAAAGCAGGGGTATGGAGTTATGATAGAAAAGCAGGCTCTTATCCGCTATGCTCACCCCTTTGCGCCTCCATGAACCGCGCCCGTCCTGTATCCTCTTTTCGCTAATGTCTACCAAGGCCAGTTCTATTGTTAAGCCTGTAACAAGCGGCAATTCCGGCGCGTATATGAGGTTTTTGAAGAGATCGTATATCCCGCCCTTCCGGGGGCTTTTTCTCCGGTAGAGAAGCTCCCCCTCGTTGCTGTAAAGTTCAATCTCCTTACTAAGAACGATAGGATGAATAATGATAATAGGCGCCCCCGCGGCCAGATTCCGGGCCTTTTCCTTGAGGGGGCCGAAACTGCCGGTCTGAACTTCTATCAGGCAGCCGTTTTCAGTTAGGCCGTCGCATACATAGCCGTCTTTTTCAATCTCTGTTTGGCCGCCCTCTCCTGCATAGCGGAATTTGAGGCTCCGGTGAAGGCTGCTTTCCTTTTCCGTGCCAATCCGGTACTGCGGCTTTCCCTCAGTTTGCGGTGTATTCCAAAAGCTCATCTGCACTTAAAAGCTCTAAATAATGATACGTTTCATTCCCTCCGCGGTTTTCCTGTACCTTTATCCGTGCAATACGGAAAGCTATCATACGATTGGTAGGAAGGGGCGGACTGAGAGGCCTGCCGTTTATATCGACGATACTGTTAAGCCCCAGGCGCCCGGAAACTTCCTGCGTGTCGCCTTCTGGAAAAACAATATAGTAGTCATTGGTAAACATTAAGGCATTTTATCAAAATCGTTAAAGCTAAACAAGACATGCTTCTTTTAGTCTTTACGTTTGTTTAGTGAGATCAAAATAAAAAAATAAGATAAGGGGGATTTACAGGTTTAGGTTCTTGCCCTTTCAAGTATAAGTCAATTATTATTGTGTAAAGAAGTGGTAAATAGTGCATTAACAGGGAAAATAGTGTGGTAGAACTTTTGACCGGAGAATATAAAAGTACTCTGGACGAAAAGGGCCGGGTGAGCCTTCCCAGCCGGTTGCGGGATGGGCTTGAAGAAGGTACTCTCTATCTTACCCGCGGCATTCACCGTTGCGTATGGATGATACCTCCGGTCAAGTGGAAGGAGATATCCGCAAAACTTCTTGAGTCCGCGGCGCTTTCGGTAGAAAAATCGAGCCTGATATTGCACCGTTTTATCGGTCCTGCCCAACCGGTAGAAATCGAGAAGACTGGCCGGGTAATAGTACCTTCAAGTTTACGGAATTTTGCAGGATTAACTAAGGACTGCATGATTCTGGGAATTGGTAATTCCATAGAACTATGGGATATCAATCAATACGATGCCTTCTGGGATACCCATGAAGATAAAATGATGGCTATTCTGGAAGAACTGGGGCCTCTAGCCTTATTTTCGTAATAACGGGGAATAAACTTGATGGAATTTATTCATACTCCTGTACTGTTGGAGGAGGTAATAGCGTTACTCGGCCCGCGCAAAGCAGGTGAACTAATGGTGGATGCCACCCTGGGGGAAGGGGGGCATAGCTTTGCGTTTTTATCACGGTTTAACGATCTTAGGATCATCGGCATTGACGCTGATGCCGGTATAATGGAGAGGGCGAAGGAACGGCTTGCCTTATTTGGGGAACGGGTGCAGTTCTATTCGCTTTGGTCTCAAGATTTCTTTGCGGAATATCCGTTGGAATTGAAAAGGCCGGATACTATCCTCATTGACCTGGGGGTAAGTCTTTACCATTATGAAAAGAGCGGAAGAGGATTCAGCTTCAGGAAGGATGAGAAACTGGATATGAGGCTGGATACAGACGCGGGACAGAGCGCCGCGGATCTTATTGCACGCTTGCCCGAGAAGGAATTGGCCGATCTGCTCTATAACAATGCCGAGGAACGCTTCTCCCGCCAGATTGCCCGCTTAATTGTGGAAGAACGGAGCAGGGGGCGGCTTACAAGTACGGCGGCCTTGGCGGAAATTATAGAGCGGGCGGTTCCGCCGTCCTGCCGTCATGCGCGGGTGCATCCCGCGACCAGGACCTTTCAGGCCCTGCGTATAGCGGTCAATGGGGAATTATCCAGGCTGCCCGGCCTTTTAGAAAACAGCCTTCAAGTTCTGGAAAACGGGGGACGTTTGGGAGTGATCTCGTTCCATTCATTGGAGGACCGTATAGTGAAGAATTTCTTTAGGGAAAAGAATAAAAACTGTACCTGCCCGCCTGAAATGCCGATATGTAGATGTGAAGGACACCGGATTCTTACTATTTTGACACGGAGGGGACTTTCCCCCGGCGCCGATGAAATTGAGCGTAATCCCCCTTCCCGAAGCGCAAGATTGCGGGTAGTTGAAAAAATATTGGATGAAGAATGAATATGTTCAGGCGGTATCTGCTTCTCTATTTTATTGTCCTCACAATCCCTCTTCTTTTGGGGGCGGCTGTTTGGCAGGCCGAACGCTATGCGGCATTGGAACGAACGGTAAGGATGCTTGAAACAGAGCAGGAAGAATGGGTTGAAAGCAACAAAAAGCTCATCGCGGGTATTGCGGTTCTTTCCTCTTCTGAACGTATAGAGCATATTGCTGTTCACGATTTAGGCATGGTCAAGATTCGGCCCGAAAATGTATTGCAGATCAGAATAGAGGATAGTAAACGGGCGAGGGGAGGGAAAGGCGTCGATGGATAAAAGCATCCTTATGACATTTGAAGAACTCTCCGAAGCCGTCAAAGGCGGCCTCTTCTTTTATACCGCAAAAGACGATGCCGCGGGATTTTCATCGGTGGCGATAGATTCCCGGAATGTAAAACCCGGCAGTCTGTTTGTAGCCCTTGCGGGTTTGGTACAGGATGGGCACCGGTATGTAGAGGCAGGTTTTAAGGCCGGCGCCTGCGCCGCTTTGGTTTCAAAGGATCGTTTTGCGGACGCGGGGCTGGGGCTTGCGGAAACCGCAAAGAAAATGGGGGCGGTTCTTATTGTTGTGGAAGATACCTTGGCTTCTCTCCAGGACGCCGCCGCGGCCTACCTTGCCCGGTTTCCAGCCCTTCTAAAAGTTGGAATTACCGGTTCTTCGGGGAAGACCACCACGAAGGAAATAGCGGCCGCGATGATAGGCAGGGAGAAATCCGTGGTAATGAATCCGGGAAACCTTAATTCGGAAACCGGCCTGCCCCTTTCGGTATTTAATGTCCGTTCTTTCCACGAAGTAGGGATTTTTGAGATGGGGATGAACCGGAAAGGCGAAATTTTGGAACTGGCCCGGGTACTCAAGCCTCAGATTGCGCTCGTTACCAATATAGGGCAGGCTCATATCGGCCTATTGGGAAGTAAAGAGCAAATAGCCTTGGAAAAAGCGGCGATATTCTCTCAGTTTACAGGAAATGAAACAGCCCTTGTACCTGCCCATGATGAATATGCCGGAATCCTTGCCGGAGGGGGAGAGGGGGTGGTTTTTTATGACGAAAGTCTGTTTAAAGAACTTGGGGCTGTTCGGTATCGGGGACTTGAGGGAACCGGCATTGTTTGGGAGGGGAAAGAGGTCCGTTTCAGCCTTCCGGGAAAACATAATTTTGCCAATGCAATGGCCGCGGCAGCCATTGCAAAGCAGATACCGGTAAGCGCCGAAGCTATCCGCGCGGGGCTGGAATCGGTTAAGCCGCTTTTTGGACGCAGCGAGATACTTTCCGGCCCTGTAACTATAGTCCGTGATTGTTATAATGCTAACCCGGATTCGGTAGAGGAAGCCCTTGCCTTTTGCGATAGCGCGGAATGGACGGGAAGGAAAGTCTATGTCCTTGGCTCTATGTTGGAATTGGGGGCAAGAAGCCCCGCGGCTCATCGCGGGCTTGGCCGATTGCTGCTTTCCTCAAAAGCTGATATGGTTTTTCTCTATGGCAAGGAAACACAAGACGCGGCGGCGGCGCTGGAAGGTGGAAAAGTTTCCCATTTTTATACCGATAATATGGATGTATTAAAGCAAAATATTGCCCGTTTTGTATGTCCCGGGGATCTAGTATTACTTAAAGGTTCAAGGGGCTGCGCTCTTGAACAGCTTACCGGGATACTTTCAAATACCGGGTATTCGCAGGATAAAGACGCGGATCATGATCTTGCAGAATTCGGCACAATTCAAGACGCGGGGCATGTATTGGAAACAGCCGCAGGGCCGGCGGCAGAAGGAAGGCATTAGGTGTTCCTGGAATTTATCTATCCCCTTGTAAAGTACTTTACGCCTTTCAACGTATTTCTTTATCTTACCTTTAGAGGCGCTTATGCGGCGCTTACCACTCTGCTTATCTGTTATATATTCGGTCCGCGGATTATCGAAGCGCTGCGGCGCTTAAAAGTAGGACAGGCGGTCCGTGAGGATGGGCCCGCGACGCATCTTAAAAAAAACGGGACGCCTACTATGGGCGGTGTTCTTATCATCCTGTCCGTTCTTGTTTCAATGCTGCTCTGGCAGGATCTGGGCAGTGAAAAAGTCTGGTTAACCATCGTCTCGTTTATCGCCTTTGGTATTATTGGGTTTGTAGACGATTATTTAAAGGTAACACAGCATAATTCTAACGGTCTTCCCGCCTGGGCAAAGTTGAGCGGCCAGTTTGTTGTCGCCTTGGCGGTGGTGCTTTATCTTTATTTTAACGGCGAAGACGGTATTACAGAACTCTATATTCCGTTCTTTAAAAACCCCATAGCGGATATGGGTGTTTTATGGATACCCTTTGGGGTGCTCCTCATCGTAGGGGAATCCAACGCGGTTAATTTTTCGGACGGTCTTGACGGGCTTCTTGCGGGATTGCTTATTCTGGTATTTGTAGCCCTGGCAATAGTTACCTACCTTTCCGGAAGGGCGGACTATTCATCCTATTTGGGGATACCCTACATAGTCGGCGCGGGGGAACTTACCGTTTTCTGTCTTGCGGCTGTGGGGGCCTGTATAGGATTCCTCTGGTTTAACGCCCATCCTGCCGAAGTTTTTATGGGAGATGTGGGAAGTCTTTCCCTGGGCGGGGTCGTGGCGACTATCTCCCTTATCGTCAAGAAAGAATTACTCATCCTCATTATCGGCGGGGTTTTTGTGCTGGAAATAGTTTCGGTGATGATACAGGTACTGTCTTTCAAGCTGTATAAGAAAAGGGTGTTCAGGATGGCGCCTATACACCATCATTTTGAACTTGCAGGTTGGGCGGAGACCAAAGTGGTTATACGATTCTGGATACTGGGAGGACTTTTTGCTATTATCGCGCTATCTACTTTGAAGATTCAATGATCGGGAATGGTATGGGAAACGGACATTATATAAACATTGAAAAAACAGGCAGGCCTCTGTATGGAGATCATATCCTAATTGCCAGTATTATCCTGCTTACCGGCCTTGGCTTTGTTACACTCTATTCATCTTCGTTTGCCTATTCCGAACGTTTCTTTAAAGACGGGCTCTATCTGTTTAGCCATCAGCTTATCATGGGCGGAGGAGGGATAGTGCTATTCATCCTTGCTTCCCGGATCAAACTTGAACTGGTACGGAATCTGACAAAGTTCATGGTAATAATCACGATAGTTCTCTGTTTTCTTACCTTTGTTCCCGGTATAGGAGTAATGAAGAACGGCGCGGCACGGTGGATTAAGATAGGGAGTTATACCTACCAGCCCTCGGAACTGGTTAAGCTGGTACTGCCCCTCTACCTGGCGCATATTCTTGATAAAAAGCAGGCTAATCTGGATTCTTTTTTTTCGGGGATACTGCCGCCGGTCATTGTTACCGTGCTGTTTTTTGTCCTCATCTATATGCAGAATAATTTTTCTACCGCGGTGCTGCTTGCCTTAAACGCGTTGGTTGTTTTTTATTTTGCGGGGGTAAGGCTGCGGTTCTTCTTTAGCGCCCTCCTGATGTTCCTGCCCCTGTCGGGCATCCTCATCCTGACCAAAGAACACCGGCTCCGCAGGGTATTCAGTTTTATTTTTCCTGACTGGGAGCCCCAGGGCGCCGGATTCCAGGTGCGGGCCAGCCTCCTTACGATTATATCGGGAGGTTTTTTAGGCAAGGGTATTGGACACGGCACACGTAAAATAGCAAGCGTTCCCGAAATTCATTCCGATTTTATTTTTTCGTCCTTTGCCGAAGAATCCGGTTTTCTCGGCGTGCTGCTCTTCTGCCTGTTGTTTGCGGTCTTTGCCGTTCAGGGGTACAAGGCGGCGCTGCGGAAAGAAGATATGTACCGGCGTCTTGTAGCCGCGGGCATTGTAACCTCAATTTTATCACAGGTACTCCTTAATATTGCCGTTGTTGCGGGGATACTGCCTACGACAGGAATCCCCCTGCCGTTCTTTTCCGCCGGAGGCTCGTCCCTTGCGACAACCCTGCTGTCCGTCGGCCTTGTGGTAAACGTATCCCGAAGTCCCAGGGCCGCGGAATCTCTGGACGATAGAGAGATAGGCTGGCAGGGGGTCTTTGAACAGGAATACCCGTTAAACGCGGAGAGATCATCGAGAGAGGGGGCCCGCAATGTTAGGTGATTTTTCCTACACCGGCGAAGCTCCTGTACATCAGATTACCTCCACTGAAAAATTTATCAGGCGGCTTATACTTATCGCCGGAGGGCTGCTCCTTACCGAACTGGTCTGGCTTTTGGGGATACGCCCCTGTCTGCCCCTGTACCGGGTGGAGATAACGGATATTCCGGGTCTGGATCGGGAAACGATACTAGCCTGGGCGGGGGTAGGCAAGAAATCATCGTTTTTTTCGATAAACAAGGAAAGGGCGGAATTGTCATTGAAGGCCCTTCCCCAAATTGAATCTGTTCTGATTCAGAAGGTCTTTCCGGATCGTTTACGGATAATCCTTACTGAAAGGCCGGCTATCGCGATGTCCCTTGTCCGTATAGACGGCCGCATGGTTCCTATCTATTTTGATAAAGAGGGCGTTCTTATTAGGATTGGGAACGATACCGGGGGAAGGGCCGCGGCAAGGCCGGTGAAGAATCCGGGGCAGGAAACGGTGCCTTTAATCTCCGGCCTGGTATTTAACGAACCGGTTTTGGGGATGCGGCTTCCCGCCTCCTTCGCTTCTTTTCTTGCGGACTTGGAAAAGATACACACCGCAACGCCGGTTTTGCTTCAGGCTATTTCAGAAATACAGATCAATCGTAAAGCGTATGAAAGTTTCGATCTGGTGCTCTATCCTGTGCACCAGACTATACGGGTACGCACCGGTTCCGATATTAATGAAGAGATGCTCCGTTATATAATACTGATGCTGGATGTACTTAAAACAAAAAAAATGAATGTTGAGGAGATTGACTTTCGAGCCGGTATGGCGTCATATATCATTAAGGAGGCCTCCTCTGGCAAATGATGGTTTAGTTGTCGGCCTCGATATAGGCACGACCAAAGTCTGCGCTATAATAGGCGAACGGAATGATAATGGAATTCTCGAAATTACCGGGGTAGGGCTCTGCCCTTCAACAGGGTTGCGCAAGGGGGTAGTAGTCAATATCGAAGCGACGCTCCGGTCGGTTGCGACCGCTATCGAAGCGGCTGAAATGATGAGCGGGCGGGAGGTTCATACCTGCTGGACGGGCATTGGGGGGAGCCATATCGAAGGTATTCCCGCGCGCGGTGTAGTAGCGGTAACCAACAAGGACCGGGAAACCAGGGAAATTGACGCCGATGATATAGAACGGGTGCTTGAGGTAGCCAAGGCGATGATGATCCCTATGGACAGGAGGATACTTCAGGTTATCCCCCAGACCTATATCGTGGACGGCCAGAGGGGTATACGGGATCCCCGGGACATGATAGGGGTACGTCTGGAAGCTGATGTTCATATCATCACCTGTTCAATAACCAGCGCCCAGAATATGTTCAAATGTGTAAACAGGGCGGGGTTCAGGGTGAACGACCTTATCCTGCAATCGCTTGCCGCGGGCCGGTCGGTATTGACCCAGGAGGAAAGGGAGATGGGGGTTGCCCTTATAGACATGGGTGGGGGGACTACCGATGTGCTTGTTTATTCCGAGGGAACTCCTTTTTCAACGATCACTATTCCCGCCGGCGGGACGCAGGTAACAAGCGATCTTTCTATTCTTAAAAGTATTTCTTTTGAGACAGCCGAGCGGATAAAGATCGACGCGGGCTGCTGCTGGGAGGATATGCTTGAAGAAGATGATGATATTATAGTACCCGGAGTGGGGGGAAGGCCGCCTTTACCCATCCCCCGTTCCCATATAATGACCATTATCAGACCCAGAATGGAAGAGATATTCAGTATGGTCAAGGAAAGGCTGGACAGGCTTTCCTTTTCACGCCCGCTTGGAGGGGGTATCGTTCTTACCGGCGGCGGCGCCCTGCTTCTCGGCGCTTCCGAACTGGCCTCCATTGTTTTTGATATGCCGGTACGGATAGGATCGCCGCTGCCTATGGGCGGCCTGGTTGAAGAATACCGCAGCCCGGTGTATGCTACGGCAGTAGGCTTGGTGTTGGAAGGCTATGAACGGGAAGGGAAAAAGGGAGAGAAGATAGGCGAGGGGAAAAGCGGCGGGGCTAGGGAATCGATATTCAAAAGGCTTGGTGAATGGCTGGGAAAGGAGTTTTTTTAACGGCGAGTAATGCAGATCGTTTGATTTGCTTAAATAAATATTAAATAGTAAGGGGAGGGTAGTATGAACAATCTCATGGTCAATAGGAATGAGCAGGAGCGGTTCCAGGAATCATCGCCGGTGCTTATCAAGGTTATAGGCACGGGCGGGGGCGGCTCTAACGGCGTCAATGCGATGATCGATTATGGATTGCGCGGGGTGGAATTTATTGTCGTCAACACGGATGTTCAGGATTTGAAAAAGAGCCGGGCGCCCAAAAAGATCCAGATTGGTTCCAAATTCACCGGGGGCCGCGGTGCGGGCGGAAAACCCGATGTGGGGGAAAAGGCCGCCAACGAGGATATTGATCAGATTGTTGAAGCGGTTAAAGGCGCCAATATGGTATTCCTGACGGCAGGACTTGGCGGGGGAACCGGTACGGGATCCGCTCCTATTATTGCCCAGGAAGCTAAAAAAGCCGGCGCCCTAGTTGTTGGGGTCGTAACCAAGCCCTTTGAATTTGAGGGTTCCTACCGTATGCGGCTTGCCGAAGAAGGTATCGGCAGATTGAGGGATATAGTGGATACGCTTATTGTTATCCCGAACCAGCAGCTTCTCAACATTGTGGAGCGCAGAACGCCTATCAAGGAAGCCTTTCTAAAGGTAGACGATATACTCCGCCAAGGGGTACAGGGTATTTCGGATATCATCAATGAAACCGGTCTTATCAACATAGACTTTGCCGACGCGGAAACCATTATGCGCGGCCAGGGCTATGCTATTATGGGTATCGGTTACGGTTCGGGCGATAACCGTACCTCCGAAGCGGCTACCGCGGCAATGGACAACCCTCTACTGGAAGGGACCTCTTTTGAAGGGGCCAGCCGGATACTTGTCAATGTCTCAGGCGGGGAGGATTTTTCCCTGGTGGAATTACATGAGGTTGTAAGCATCATCACCGCCAATGCCGCGTCTAATGCCGTCATTATAAGCGGCGCAAGTATAGATTCCAACTTGCAGGAGCAGCTTAGGGTAACGGTTATCGCGACGGGTTTTGAAACCGGGGCGGCAAGCCCGGCAAAGAAGGCCCCGGTGATAGAAACGGTAAAACCCAAGGAGAATGACGTAATTGATATTACGGAATTCGAGAAAATGCGTAACAGAACCAGCAGGCGCCCCGATTATCTGCCCCAGCGTAATACATTTCAGGAAGAGGATCTGGATGTTCCAACCCTTATCCGCGATCAGAAATTCATGGCGGGCAAGAATTTATCGTTTGAAAAGCAGGGCAGGCAGGATCCGGCGGAGAGGAATCTTTCCGGCAGAACCGGGACCGATAACCGGGACCTCTAGGAGCCGCGGACACTTCGCGTCCGATTGCACTTGTGGATTTTTTGCTCAGTGCGCCTTGGCGCGCCTTCATGCAAGAATTCCGATTAACCGCTGCTTTGGGAGTTTGTTTATGCGCGAAGCGCGGCAAACTCCCAAAGCAGCCTGTTGTTGGGTTAGGTGGAAACAGAGAAACTGCTGGAACATTACTACTCGTATCTCATAGCGCAGGAACGCCGCGCTCCCCTTACCGCCCAGACCTACAGGTTTGAGGTACACTGCCTGCTGGAATGGCTGGACGGTCAGGGGTTTAAGGCTGAAACGGCCGATAGCTTGAACCTTTCCCGTTATCTTGAGTACCGCAGGGTAAGCTGCGGCATCGATTCCCGTTCAACGGCAAAGGCTGTTTCAGCCTTAAAATCGTTTTTTTCGTTTATGGTGAATGAGGGGATGCGGGAGGAGAATCCGGCCAAACTTCTTGAATCTCCTAAACAGAAGAAGAGAATACCGGAGGTCCTTGAGAATGATCTTATCAAGAAGATGCTTGATTCTCTGGATACCGGCAGCCCTACGGGATTGCGGGACAAGGCGCTCTTTGAGCTTATCCATTCGGCCGGGCTTCGCATATCCGAAGCTGTTTCTCTTGATATAGATGATATATTTTTGAGAGAAAGGGTTGCCCGTATCCGCGGTAAGGGAAGTAAGGAACGGCTGGTGATATTCGGCGCCGAAGCTGAGATGCTTCTGAGGAGGTATCTTTCCGAAGCCCGTCCCGTACTTGCTTCTATAAAATCGGCTAACGCCTTTTTTATAGGGCGGACAGGGGGACGGCTTTCCCGCAAGGGCATATGGAAGAACTATGCCCGTATGGCGCTGCTTGCGGGCGCGCCGTCTCGGGTGCATAATCTACGGCATTCCTTTGCGACGGAACTTCTGGCCGGGGGGGCGGATCTGAGGTCGGTCCAGGCCCTCCTTGGACACGCGGATATGGCAACTACCCAGATATATACGCATGTGGATGTTTCCCTGCTTAGGAAGAGCCATAAACAGTATATGCCCAGGCTTGGAGACTATGTTTCCGAATCGGATCCTTCTGTCTATGGGGAAGATACGGACGCGGACGGCATAGAATCCGCTATGCCGCATCAAAAAGTTTTATAGGGAAAAATCTGGAATAAGATAATGAAAATCAAGAAAGAATCTCTTACAGGAATTATTATCATTCTTGCGATTGTATTTGGAATTACTGCGGTTTACCACATTAAAAGACAAAGCGAAAGGAACGATCTTGCCGCGCGTATTGCGGAACTTATGCCGCGGGGAGGCGGGCCTCCTTCAAATATTGAAGATCTCCGCAAGGCTATTGCCCTGTACGAGGAGAAGATAGAGCAGCATGTCAGGGATGCCGCTCAGACAGCGGTTTACTGGAAGATACTGGCTACCCGCTTTCAGGACAGGGGGCTGTATAACCAGGCTCTTGAAGCTCTGGAAAGGGCCGTATACTACGCGCCGGAGGACGCCTCCCTCTATTACCTCAGCGGTCTATCGGCCGCGCGAATCGCCAAAAGCGCCCTAGACTTTTCCGGCAACGGAGATGTAACCGTGCAGAGCAGGCACTATGCGCTTGCCGAGCAGGCATACCTGCGGGCAATCGCCCTGGACGACCGCTACCTCCGGCCCCGTTACGGCCTTGCGATCCTCTATGTGTATGAGTTGGCTCGTCCTGCCGAGGCGGTTCCCCATCTTTTAAAGTATTTGGAAATTTCGACAATTGATACGGACGCCATGTTTGTCCTGGCGGCGGCGTATTATATGACAGAAGATTATCAGGGCTCACTCGAAATGTACGATAAAATTATTGTAACAACGAAGGATGCCGTAAGGAAAGCAAGAGCGGAGGAACTTAAAGAGGCCGTTTTGAGGGCGTACTATGGCTAATCTGCTCGATCTTATGATCAATAGGATTCCTTTTCTTAAATGCTATGAAAAGACCCTGTTCCGCGGTAAATTAGAGGGGGAAACGGATCTGTTTGATGTATCCCCAGGGGATATTGAGTCTCTACTGAACCGCAGCCTGCACGGTAAGTTTTTTAGTAAAGCGGAACTCCGGGGAAAGGCGGAACAGGACGCCGCTTTTCTTTCAATGCGCGGTATAACCTGCGTTTCGTATTACGAAGCGTCCTATCCGCCCCTGCTGCGGGAGATATACGATCCGCCGTTTCTGGTCTTCTGCCGCGGCTTATTGCCGGATCCTGAAAAGCCTCTCGCGGCGGTAGTGGGGACAAGGAAGCCCTCGCCGCGGGCCCTGGCGGAAACCTTTGAAATATGCAGGTACCTGGGTAAATACGGTATCCCCGTTGTATCGGGGCTTGCCTTGGGTATTGACGCAATGGCTCACCGGGGGAACCTTGAAGGGGGCGGGGCGGCGGTTGCCGTTCTGGGTTCTTCGCCCGACGAAGTGTACCCTGCTTCAAACAGGCCCCTTGCCAGGCGTATTGTCGAACAGGGAGGCGTCCTGTTGAGCGAGTATCCGCCGGGGACCGGTCCAAGGCCCTATCACTTTCCCGCAAGAAATCGTATCATATCGGCGTTGGCGCGGGGCGTCCTTATCGTTGAAGCGCCCCTGGACTCGGGGGCGCTGATCACCGCGCAGTTTGCCCTGGAACAGGGGAAGGACCTCTGGGTGGGGTCTGCGGGCGTGGAGCAGCGGGGAAGTTTTGCCGTGCTGGGGGCGGGAACCGCAAAACTGGCAAACGAGGGAGCAAAGGTTATTACCCGCGCCGAAGATATTCTTGCCGAATGGGGAAGAGAAACGGTTGAGGCAGATACGGGGAATGTGCATAATGAAGATGCTGTTTGTAGCGGCAGGAGCCTTGCTTCTTCCCTGGCTAGATCTTTAAATATAGAGTTATGAAGGAATAACCGGTATGGCGGCAGATAAAGAAAAAAAAGTTACCCGGAAAAGGACAATATTAAAAGAAAAATCTATTGAAAGGAAAGAAGCCGATCCGGTAGATGCTGAAGTTGATATTATTGAACATGAATACAGGGGCTCAAACGCTCGTAAGAGCGTAAAGGATCGTAAGACCCTGGTCATTGTGGAATCCCCCGCAAAAGCCAAGACAATCGAGAAGTACCTAGGTACATCCTACAGCGTCAAGGCTTCTATGGGGCACCTCATCGATCTTCCCAAATCGCGGCTTGCCATAGATGTTGAAAATAATTTTGAACCTGAATATATCACGGTCAGGGGGCGGGCAAAACTGCTCAAGGAACTCCAGGGGGACGCAAAGAAGGCGAATTCGGTACTCCTGGCAAGTGATAACGACCGGGAAGGGGAGGCCATAGCCTGGCATTTAAAGAACGCGATAGAGGCTAAAACCAGGACGGTTAGTATCGCGCGCATCAGTTTTAACGAGATAACCCCCCAGGCAATCAGGGACGCGGTAGCTCACCCTTCAAGCATTGACGAGGCAAAGGTGAACGCGCAGAAAGCCCGCCGGGTACTGGACAGGCTTGTAGGCTATAATCTTTCGCCCCTGCTCTGGAAGAAGGTGAAGAACGGCCTTTCCGCGGGGAGGGTGCAATCTGTAGCCCTGCGGCTTATCTGTGAACGGGAGAAGGAGGTTGAATCCTTTATCCCAGAAGAATACTGGACCCTGGAAGCGGATTTTAAGATAGTTAAATCCGCTTCCCACAAGCCATTCGATTTTACCGCCCTGCTTGTGAGCTGGAAGGGTGCAAAGCCCGATCTTAAAACCGAGGACGCGGTTAATCAGATCATTCTTGCGATTAAAGACGCCGAATGTACCGTTACCGATATACGCGAGACCGATAAGACCGTTAAGCCCAGGCCGCCTTTTACGACATCCCAGCTTCAGCAGACCGCGGCAAACCGGCTGGGCTTTACCTCACGGAAAACTATGCAGGTTGCCCAGCAACTCTACGAGGGCGTGAATATAGGCGCCTCGCGGGTGGGGCTTATCACGTATATGCGTACCGACTCGGTGCGTATATCGCAGACAGCCCTGGACGAGGTAAGGCAGTGGCTGGAGAAGCAGTTCCCCGCGGACCTGCCGGCAAAGGCTGTTGAATACTCAGTTGGGAAAAAGGCTCAGGACGCGCATGAAGCGATACGGCCTACCTATGTTGCCTACACACCTGACGAGGTCAAGGAGCATCTTACCAAGGATCAACTAAAACTCTATACGATAATTTGGGAACGTTTTGTCGCAAGCCAGATGAATCCGGCAAAAACCAAAACCATCAGCGCGGATATTACGGCAGGCGAGAGCATCTTTCGTATTTCTGGTACGAAGATCATAGAAAAAGGTTTCTACAAGGTAATGAAACTTCTTGCGTCCAAAGAAGAAAAGGGCGTTTCCTTTCCCGCGCTTAAGATCGGCGACAAGGTAAGGGTGTATAAATTCCGCGGTGAGCAGCATTTTACCCAGGGGCCCGCCCGGTATACCGACGCTTCTATTGTAAAGATACTGGAAGAAAAGGGTATAGGGCGGCCTTCAACCTACGCCCCTATCATCTCGGTGCTTTTAGACCGTTACTATGTTACCAGGTCAAACAGGCAGCTTGTTCCGACCGTCCTAGGCAGACTGATCTGCGATATGCTTGTCGAGTATTTTCCGCGTGTAGTGAATTCGGCCTTTACCGCCGATATGGAAAACAAACTTGACGAAGTTGAAGAGAGCCAGTTATGCTGGCCCGATATGATACGGGAGTTCTACCATCCCTTTAAGGACAGGGTTGACGAGGTAGGTAAAACTATAGAATCCTATAAAGGCGTCCTTGATGAAGTTACCGATCAGCTCTGTGAAAAATGCGGCAAGCCGCTTATCAAGAAACTTGGCCGTTTTGGGTATTTTCTTGCCTGTTCGGGCTTCCCTGAATGTAGAAATACCAAGTCCATACCGCTTGCAAAATGCCCGCGCTGCGGCGGGGATATTGTAGCCCGCAAGACTAAGGGCAAGGGTAAGGAATTTTACGGCTGTACAAATTATCCAAAATGTGATTTTATCAGTCATAATAAGCCTATCAATCAGAACTGCCCCAAATGCGGTCAATTCATGGTAGAAAAATATGACAAGAGGAACGGATCGCATAAGGCGTGTATCAACCCTGATTGTGATTACCTTCACAGCGCGGAGGATGAGCTTCCAGAGCCGGAAACGAAAGAGGCGGAAACAGAACATGACGAATAACCAGCAGGATAATCCGCCCCGCTCCGGCCCGGACGGACTTGAATTGATAAACGAATATATCGGCTATCTGGCTTCGGTTAGGGCCTTGTCGGCGCGTACTGTTTCAGCCTATAAAGAGGACCTTGAACATTATGCCGCATATTGCGAGAATCACGATACCCAGCCGTTCAGCGCTGACGCCCGCACGGTGCGGGGTTTTATTGCCGGCCAGAGCGCCGAGAGAAAGGCGGCAGTCAGCGTGAACCGCAGCCTTTCGTCTGTCAGGGGGTTTTACCGGTGGCTCATGCGTTTTAACTACCGGAAGGATAATCCGGCGGGGGCGCTGCGGAACCTCAGTACGCCCAAGCTGCTGCCGGTATTCTTATGGGAAAGGGAAATGGCGGAATTTGCCGCTCTTCCAGAGAACCTGAAACTGCTCTGGCCCAGCCGGGATAAGGCGCTTATCATGGTTATGTATTCCTCGGGGCTGCGCATATCAGAAACCGCCGCTCTTACCCTGGGTTCTTTGGAAAAGAGCCTTGGCGGGGCGCGGGTTATAGGGAAAGGGAATAAGGAGCGGAGGGTGTTTTTTTCTGAGGAATGTACCGAAGCTCTGAACGACTGGCTTGCGGAGCGGAAGCCGCCGCAAGGGGAAGAAAGCGGCGGAGCGCTGTTTGTAAGCCGCAGGGGGAAGCCGCTTTCGGTTTACGGCATCAGATGGATTATATCGCAGTATGCGGCATATTCGGGAGCAAAGAAGAACATCCATCCCCACGCGCTGCGCCACAGTTTTGCGACGCACCTGGTGAACGCCGGTTGTGATGTCAGAGTGGTACAGGAACTTCTGGGCCATGAAAGTATTTCTACAACTCAGCGTTATACCCATGTAGATATTGAAAGCCTGAGACGGGTGTATAACCGGGCGCATGAAGGCCGCTAGGAGCCTGTGGGACTTTGGTGAATTTTTGCATGAATATGCAAAAATTCCGATTAACGGGGCTCCTTTGGGAGTTTGCAAGGTATAAATTTGCAATAAATTGCAAATTTATACGATTTTTAGGCAAAGCCCCACAAACTCCTAGGAGCCTGTTGCACTTGTGGATTTTTTGCATATTTATGCAAAAAATCCCGATCAATGGGCATGCTGTACTCTTCGAGTATTCGGAGTTTGTAAGGTATAATCGAACCTCCGGTTCGCATTCATGTTTATGAATATTTATACCATTTTATGCGCGAAG
>JAISQR010000184.1 GCA_031274035.1 Treponema sp.
GGTATTACACCCGCGCGTTCCAATAACAGCGGTGTTTCCCGGTCTATTGTTACAAATCTCGCGCTCATATAGGAATTTTACCGGAAAAAGCAGGTTTTTGTCGATCCCCCAAAGAGAAGTGCAACAGGCTCCTAGGACATATCCCCGAAGACGGCCAGGAAGCGGAACTCGAAGCTTTCGGCTTAAAGATAAAAATCCTGGATGTCCGGGATCACCGGCTCGAAAAGGCCCTGGTTATTCGTATTGAGGAGGTGTAATACCTATCTTACGAGTAGAATCCCCGACAACGAGTTTGCCTTGAAAGGTTACCTGCCCGGCAGGCATCTGGGGATGTCGTATCAGATTCATCATAATGGTTACGGCGGTCCGGCTCATGGCATCCACCGGCTGCTCAATACTGGTGATGGAGCGGGAATAGGACAACTCCCGGCTCAGGCCGTCAAAACCAGCCAAAGAAATGTCCTCAGGAACATTGATGCCAAGAGTTTCCAGAGAGCGCATCACCGATACCGCGGTCATGTCGTTGGAACAAACAATGCCGTCGGGCCTTGCCTTTTCAATAAAGCGCTGTAGTCCTTCCCTGTCATCCCGGGTGAGTTCCTGCCACAGTTCCACAACGGTATCCGGTTCTTCCCTGTAGGGGCCATAATGATTTAATATGGCCGCCCTGAAACCCATAAACCTCAGCTTTATCGAGTGATGAGAATTGGGCTGGGCAAGAAAAAAGAGGCGCTTGAGTCCAAGGCTGATCATATATTCCGCCATACAGTAACCGGAATGAAAGTGATCGAGGGAAACCAAGTTGTATTCATTCGGCGCCGGATGGGCCAGAATATTGGCATCCAATAATATGATAGGTATATTAGCCGCGGAAAAGATACTAACAATTTCCCTGTTGATTGTATCCGCCATGGGGTGAAAGCCGAAGGGCGCGAAAAAGACCCCTTGTATTTTTTGAGCAATATACCGTTCACAAGTGAGCAACATATCCAGCTTGAGCTTCTCAGAATTTGGCGAAATGTAGCCCCCCAAGACAAGGGAGTAGCTTGCCTCCGATGCATACTTGGCCAGGTTCCGGCTGAGTAAGTCGTAGAAGTAATCCGGCCCTACATTGGGGAAAATGATACCGACAAAAGTTTCCTGACGGGGGTTCTCGTCCTTTGGTAATCGGCCGGTGATATAGGCCCCCGAGCCCTTCACACTGAACACCAGACCCCGCTCATGCAGGGCGGCAATGGCCTTACGGATTGTCGGACGGGAACAATTGTAAAAATTAGCAAGGGCGTTCTCGCTGGGCAGGTTCATTTTCCCCACCAAGTCGCCTTCGGTTATACGTTCCAGGAGTTCCTGAAAAATAATTTTTGATTTTATATTCGCCATGCTTTAAATAATATACATCTTTTTACAACTTGTCAATAATTAGCTATATATATTTTAATATATGGCATTTTTTTGAAAAATATATTGACATGTTTTTGGTAATATAATATTCTGTAAACAATTGGGGTTTAAAGTACCTCAGGTTATTCATATTATGGAGGGTTTAAGAAT
Organism: Treponema sp.; assembly: GCA_031274035.1. Classification (GTDB taxonomy): domain Bacteria; phylum Spirochaetota; class Spirochaetia; order Treponematales; family Breznakiellaceae; genus JAISNI01. The sequence goes on from JAISQR010000184.1 coordinate 1,552, forward strand.
GAAATTAGTAAAAAGATTGATGGCTTGCGTGTTGATGGGGCTTGCGGCGGTTCTGGCGTTTGCCGGCGGCAGTAGTCAGGCGGGTTCAGCCGGGAAGATTACAATTACGATGCTGGATTCATTTGTTCCCGGTGAAAGTTTGACTCCTGCGGTTGACGCGGCGCTCAAAAAGTTTTTGGCGGAAAACCCGAATGTTACTATTGACCGGGAAGTTATTGCCAATGCGGATGTTCCTACAAAGACCCAGACACTAGGACCGGCCGGAGAACTGCCGGATATTTTTACGCTGAAGGGGCAACAGACCGAGGTCTTTGTCCAGAACGGCTGGATTATTCCGCTTGATGAGTATCTGAACGCAAATCCCGCCTGGAAAAATTCCTTCAAAGACGGTGTTTTTTCTAATTTTACCCAGAATGGAAACATCTACGCTATTCCCTATCAGGTGACCAACACCTGTGTTTATTACAACGAGAAAATTTTCAAGGAGGCAGGTATCAATGAATTCCCTGCCACCTGGGCGGAGCTTGTGGAGGTGTGTAAAACCCTCAAGGCAAAGGGTATCACCCCGATTGCCTTTGGTAACGTGGGTAAGTGGCCTGCCGAATCCGCCATTATGAGTACGCTGGGAAACCGGTTTACCGGTAACGAGTGGTATCAGAATATCCGTGAACGCAATGGGAAGGCAAAGTGGACCGATCCTGAATTTGTAAATTCCCTCAGGGCTCTGAAAGAACTGGTTGATATAGGCACCTTTAACAGCGATATTAACAGTATTACCGATGCTCAGATGCGGCAGATGTTTATGAACGGCCGGGCAGCTATGGCAATTGACGGTTCCTGGGCGCTGGGTGATTTTGACGCTAATGCTCCTGCGGACCTGCTCCCCAGTATTAAGCTGGCGGCCTTACCTTCGGTTTCAGGCGGTAAAGGGCAGCAGAACGCTATCACCGGCGGCGCGGGCTGGGGCTATGCGGTTTCCGCAAAGATTGATCCGGCGAAGCGTGAAATTATCGGAAAATTCCTTGAGAGTATGACCAACAGTGCTTTTGGCGCTGCCCAGGCTGCCACCGGTAGTCTTACCGCGGTTAAACCCAATAATTTCACCCTGCCCGCAAAGCTCGTCCTGACGGCAAAGTTTGATGACTTCCAGAAAAACCGGCCGTTTATTCCGGTTTACGACCATCAGCTTTCTTCCGCCACTATGGAAGCCATGCAGACCGGCCTGCAAAATCTCTTTATCGGACAGGTAACGCCGGAAGAACTGGCGGCCCTAATTCAGGCGGGATATTCACGGTAATTCCGGGATTATGGCTAACGACAAACTCAAACCAAAAGCAGCGGTACTTGTGGGGCTCTTGGCCCCCGGTACTGTACTATTTGTGTTGTGCTGTATAGCACCGCTTTTTGTGGCCTTTTACTACAGTCTATTCAAATGGAACGGGGGCCCCAGCAAAGACTTTACCGGCCTTTTAAACTATATTCAGTTGGCAACCGACGGGGCCTTCTGGGGCGCCTTTAAAAACAATATCACTTTTATCGTTTGGACGGTTATTGGTCAAATCGGTATAGCCTTCGTTGTGTCTATGCTGATGATTTCCCGTAACCTGCGCATAAAAACACTGCACCGTACGGTAATTTTCTTTCCGGTGATTCTTTCCGCGGTGGTGGTGGGCTTCACCTGGAGGATAATTTATAACAAGGACTATGGCCTTCTCAACAGTCTTCTCACCCTGATAGGGCGCTCAGATTGGATAAAGCCGTGGCTTGACGATCCGAAAATAGTTATCCCTTCTTTAGCGGTTGCAAAAATATGGCAGTATATCGGCTACTATATGGTCATTCTTCTGGCGTCAATTCAGAGTATAGACAGGGAAGTGCTTGAATGTGCGGAACTTGACGGGGCAATAGGCTGGAAGAAGTCGGTCTATGTTGTTATCCCCTTAATAAAAAATACTCTGGTGGTCTCAGTGATGCTCTGTATTTCCGGCAACATGAAAACCTTTGACCAGATTTATGTTATGACCAATGGCGGCCCTGGGGGAGCTTCAGAAGTTGTCGCCATGTATGCCTACCGTGTGTCCATGGAACGGATGGAATACGGCTACGGAAGTACGGCGGCAATCGGGATACTGCTTTTGAGCCTTGCGTTGATTGGTTTGAGCAGGCTGGTCACAAGGAGGAAAGAAAAATGAAAAATATCCCCTCTCTTTCTCTTATAAAGGTAAAAGACGGCATTAGCAGCATTGTCTCCAATGTACTGGTAGCCTTTCTATCTATTACCTGTATTTTTCCCATGGTATGGCTTTTGTATTCTTCTCTTAAAACCGAACGTAACTTTGCGAATGATATTCTCGGCGTCCCCACGGAATTCCGATTCGAAAACTACCCCCAGGCATTTACCGAGGGACGCATCGGTTCCTATATGATGAACAGCCTTTTTGTTACGGTTATCACCGTGATAATTTCGATAATCCTTAGCTTTGCCATTGGTTACTGCCTGTCCCGCTTTAAGTTTCCAGGGCGCACTTTTCTGTACTATCTGTTTTTGTCTGGAATGTTAGTACCTATTTACGCGCTCCTGGTGCCGATTTTTATTGAGTTTAAAGTTTTTGGTATTCTCAACAAGAGGATAACCCTAATTCTGCCTTATATCGCCTTTGCGCTACCGGTATCCATTTTCTTAATCGAAAGCTACGTTAAGGGTATTCCCATAGAACTTGAAGAAGCGGCCTTTGTCGATGGTTCCAGTCAAGTCTTTACCATGTTTGTGATTATCATGCCGGTATGTTCCCCGATACTTGCCACCTGTGCGATACTTTCGTTTCTTAACACCTGGAATGAATTTCCCCTGGCTCTTGTACTTATCAGCAGTACCCGTCTGAAAACGATACCCATAGGTCTGACCAATTTCGTTGGTACCTATTCAACTAACTACACTTTGATGATGGCTGCCCTGGTTATTGCGACCCTGCCGGTTATCACCATCTATCTATTGTTCTACAACAACATTATGCGCGGCATGGTTGCCGGAGCGGTAAAGGGATAATAAATGAGTAATTATTTGTTCGGAGCGGTTTATATTATTGAACAGGATTATACCGACGAGGAAATGTACCGGGATATAAAAAACATGGCAAATGCGGGATATAACCTTATTACCCTGTGGCCGGTCACCAATCCCTGGCTTGCCAAGAGTTCCCACGAATGGAATTTTGACGCTACAAGAAAGGTGCTCGACATCTGTCAAAGTGTAAACATAAAAGCGATTCTGCAGCTCTTTGGCCAGAACCAGGCCCAGGAATTTATGCCCGATTCTGCTTTAACCGCGGAAATGGAAATACACGATGAATATGGTGACATCGTAAACGAGAACTGCTATTGGGCAAATTTAAATCATTCTGTGGTACGTGAATATCTTGATGGTTATTTCAGGGCGGCTATAACATACTTGAAGGATCACCCCGCGGTTTTTGGCTGGGATATGTTTAACGAAGCCCATTTCCGCAGTGATGACCAGTGGACCATTGCGCTGTATCAGGAATGGTTGAAAAAGAAATACGGCGCCATAGAAAAACTGAACTATGACTGGTACCGGCGTTACGAAAATTTTTCACAGGTTCGGCCCATAAAGCGCCACTCAGCCTATGTTATCTGGAGCAGCCTGCTTCCTGAACTGGACTACGAACGGTTCAGGGCGGATAACTTAACCGATATTTGCAAGTGGCTCTATGATACGGCAAAAAAATATGACCCCCTACATCCAATAATTTTGGACGGTACTTCGGGACAGATAATCGCTCCCCAGATAACTCTCCGTAACAACGATGAATTTTCCACAGCCCGTATTCCTGACATTTATGGCGCTACTTTTTATCCCAAAAGCTGGGGGAAAAATTATAAAGAAACCCCTTGGACCGCGTCAATGTATTTTTCTATCCCCGCCTGGGCCGCCCATAAGGCGCGTAAACATTATTTTGTAAACGAACTGCAGACCCACACACAGTCTGCCCTGACTCCGGGCAGCGAAGTAAGCCCCTTTGAACTTACAAGCTGGATATTGATGTGTATTTTTACCGGCGCTCAAGGCTTTCAGCTTTGGCGCTGGCGGCCATTCCTTCATGGTTATCAGGTAACCGGCAGAGGGCTGACACGATTTGACGGATCGCCCAATGAACGCAGCGAAGCCGTGGCTAATTTATTAAAGCTTATTAATTCAAACGATGTCTTTGGCTCCTTTAAACCTGAAAAGCCCTTTGTTAAAATCGGTATGAGTTACGATATTCGCTTGTATTTCGATTCTCTCCTCAAATGGAAGGATAGTTTTTGGGCAAAAAATCTGGAAGGCTGGTACAGGCTTTTCTGGGAAGCCGGGAAAAGTATTGGGTTTACCGATATATCAGATCTGGATGATGATGATATGCGGACTCCGGTATTGGTGCTGCCGTCGGCAATCCGTATTAGTGAAGCCGAGGCCCGGCGCTTAACACGCTATGTTGAAGGCGGCGGTATCCTTGTTGCCGACGGACGTATGGCGGCGATCAACGAAAAGGCAGCCGCCCCGAGCGAAGGCATTCCAGGGGAAATACTTTCCAATCTTTTCGGTCTGCGCGAAATAGATGTAAGCAGCGGTGAATATTTTATCATAGGCGCCAGGCGTATCCCCGCCCCATATATGAATCAAAAACTGGAAGTTTTTGACGGAGCCGAGGTACTCGCCAAAATGGAGGATGGAACACCGGCTGTGGTAGTTCATAAAAAAGGTGAGGGTAGAACGCTTTATATTAATTCTTTTATGGGCCTTCTTATACAGCAAGACGCCTGCCGGGAAGTTTCCAACCTGATACTATCCCAGATGCCCAAGCAGGGGATCAGCGTTCAGAAAGGCCAAAGAGTGCACCTCTCTTTCATCGAAAGTGACAGCAAAAAAGCGATGCTCGCTATTAACTTTAGTGACAGCGCGGAAACAATAAAAGTGGCAAATATTGCCGCAGGAAAAAAACTTTTTGAGATTTTTAGCGGAGAAAGCAATGCCGTGGAGGCGGAAACAGAACTGCGGCTTTCTGCCTGTGAAGCAAAAATTTACATCTGGGATAAATAATGGGACAGTACCTTTTGGAACTGTTACCTAACCGTGTGCGAAGGAACTATCGCGGAGGGGTTGATGCTGGAGATTATGGGGTTCCAAAACCTGGCATTTTGGAACCGGCTCTTGCGGTTTCTCAGGCTAAAGCCTTACGAGCTATAAATGTATTTTGCGCCGAATTTTATCATGCCCTGCTATAAGCCCAATCTTTTCCTTACCGCCTCTTCCATGCGGATAAGGCTGTCGATTTCGTGGCGGGCGTTTTCGTTGAGGGCTCCGGCGTCCCTGCTCCTGGTGTGAATACCCATGGGCACGCCGGTGAGGTTGAGGTGGTACTTGGCGTTTACGGGATAGGCCCTGGCTTCGCTGACCGCGGCCAGGGTGAGGAAGTCGCTGATTTCCCGGGCAAGTTCCGGTTCGGCTTTAAAATGGGTATAGAGCCATTTGTAGATGTCGATGTGGAAATTGGCCATGACGCCGTTAAAGCCCTCGTAGCCGGCGATAAGAGAATCCAGCAGCGTAGCGGTGTTCGCGTTAAACAAGGCCAGGTGAGTTCCGGCAACCGCCTGAACCCTATCCTTCTGAATTTGATTCGCGCAGCTTACGTCTTTAAGAAAAACGAGATTTTTCTTTTCGGCGCAGTCTTTAAGGAATTCCGTGGAGAGAAGCCTGAGGTAGGGATAGGGACATTCGTACATGCCGAAGACTACGTCAGGAAGCTGCCTCATTATATCGTTAAAATTGTCCCTGAATACCGGTTCGTCTTCGTTTTGTTTTGCCAGCCTGTTGCTCACCAGGACCACCGCGTCCACGCCGGTTTCGGCCATGCGGCCCAGTTCATCAATTTGTTTTGATGTATCATCCGCCGTATGCCCCGAGGCGATAACCTTGACCCTGCCGGCGGCGGCGTCCCTCACCGCCCCGGCAAGATCGATCTTTTCTTCTTCCGAGAGAAAAAACATCTCGCTGGACTGGCATACCGCAAATATGCCGTCGCAGCCCTTTGCGATATACCATTCGGTTAAATTTTTTACGGCCTTATAATCAATTTTATCATCACCGGTAAAGGGGGTGATCATGGTAGGCCAGCATCCGCAAAATGGTTTGCTCATTTTATGTCTCCTTACAGTCCGAATCTCTTAGGCAAATAAAGCACAAGCTGGGGGACATAGGTTAAAATAAAAAGAACTACG